>DASYKL010000269.1:0-5844 GCA_035995405.1 Chloroflexota bacterium | reverse complement strand
CCCGCGCTGGCAGGGGCTGGAGCAGGCCGGCGATAAGCAGCGCCAGCCCAATCTGGGCTGCCACGACGATCAGCGTATAGAGGATCGTGTTGCCGACGGCCTTAAGGAAGATCGCATCGCGGGCGAGGGTGAGAAAGTTGTCCAGCCCGACGAAGGTGCCGCCGACGATGGTCGCGTTCTGCAGGGAGAGAGCGAACGCCTGGAAGACGGGGATGACGGTGAAGAGCGCGAAAAAAGTGACGGTGGGGAGGATGAAGATGTAGGACCACGCGTGGAGCTGGGAGTTGGGAGCTAGGAGCTGGGGGCGACGCGGGGAGTTGGGAGTTGGGAGCTGGGAGCGAGGGGCCGCAACCATATCGCCCTAGATCCTAGATCCCAGCCCCCAAATCCCAGATCCCAGATCCCAGCCCCCAGCCCCTACTTATTCGCTTCGTCAACGAGCGCCTGCGCTGGCGCTGAGATTTCATCCAGCGCCGGTTTGGGCTGCTTTTTGCCTTCCAGAACTGCATCGGCTGCTGGGCGGAGGAGCTTCTGGTCGATCTCAGACCAGGTGCGGACGTTCGGCAGGACGTAGGTAAAGCTGCCCATCTTTGCCACGCGAGCTTTCGCGGGGTGGTACGCGGCATACGCCGTAGCGGCGCTCGTGCGAGCTGACGGCGCAAGCCAGTACTCGATGTTGGCTTTCGACAGGTCGGCGCCGATATCAGGGCCCGTGAGATACCGAGCGAACAGGTGGGCGGCGGCTTTCTTGTTGGCGTCTTGCTGCTCGCGAACGGCGATGAAGCCGAGGCCACCCCAGCCGGTTTGATCGCCATCTCCTTTAGGAAAATTGGCGATGTCCCAGTTCTTCCCGAATTGCCATTCGTCGGGCTTGCCGTTGAGGACGTTGATGAAGGCGCTCGGACGCTGCAGGATGGCGACGTCTTTGCTGGCGAAGTGGGCTTCGGCGTCGTTGGGCTTCAGCGTCAGATAGTCCGGCGGGACCACTTTCGACTGCGGCAACGCTTGCCACTTCGAGAAGCCGGACTCGGCCTGAGGAGTGTTAAAAGTCCATTTGGTGAGGTCCTGCGAGTACGGCCGCCCACCGTCGATGAGCAGGAACGCGTACTCGTCGTTGCCTTGTGCGAAGCCGTAGACCTGCTGGCCGTTCGCCCGTTTGAACGTCAGCTTCTTGGCCGCATCGGTGAACTGCTGATACGTCCAGACGCCATCTTTCGGCGGCTCCACGCCTGCCTCTTTGAACAGGTCCAGGTTTATGTACTCGTACCACGGCACGATCCACAGCGGGTAGGCGACGATGTTGCCCTTGTAGGTGGTTGCCTGGAGCGCGCTGGGGTTGAAGTCCTTCCGATCGTTGTCGTCGAACGGCGGCTGCGACAATTGACCCGCCGCGGCGTACTTCAGGACATCGCCACCCGTGGTGTGAAAGACGTCTGGTCCGGCGTGTTGCTGGAGGATGGCGATATCGAACTTCTGGTCTGTTTCGGGGCCGAACGGACCGCCCTGAATCGTGATGGTCACGTTCGGATTGCGTTCGCGGAACGCTTTGACGGCGGCGTCAGAGGTGACGGTCTCGGCGTTCTGGCTGCCCGGGGTGTAGTTGCGGCGCCACCACTCGATGCTCACGGCGTTGGCGGACGCCGCGGCCGGTGCCGCGGTTGGTTTCGCGCCTGGCGGACTGGTCGGCTGTGCGGCCGGCGCGGTTGACGATGTGGCTGGGCCGCACGCCGCCACGAGCGACGTACCAGCCACCAGCAGCCCAAGCGAACGTACGAAGCGACGGCGAGACAACACAGTCATACGGCCTAGTGTGGCACGCTGCGCGACGGCGCTGCGCGCTGCCAATGCTCGTACAGATCGGCGACGACCTGGTCGATGGGTGGGCGATGGGTCTCGACATCCAGGACCTCGGTTTGCGCGGCGGCCTGCTCCAGCAGATGGGACAGCTTGATCGTCGCCGCGTCGAAGGCGTACTCGTGGCGGCTTTCGGCGCTGCTGATGAGCTCGGCGCCGTTGAGACGCGGCGCAACCGCGGACGCCGTTTCCAGGGTCAGGACGCGGCCCCTCGTCGCCAGCCGGCGCAGCTCGGCGAAATGACCGTCGAAGGCAATCTGGCCCTGGTGCAGCATGACGATCCGGCCAGCCAGCTGTTCTAACTCTGCCATGTCGTGGCTGGTCACTACGACGGATACGCCGCGTTCGCGATTAAGGTCGCGGATGAATGCCAGGATGCGGCGCCTGGCCAGAACATCGAGACCGAGTGTTGGCTCGTCGAGCAGCAGAATCTCGGGCTCATGCATCAGTGCCAGAGCGAGGTCGGCGCGCATGCGCTGGCCCAAACTGAGCTCGCGCACCAGCGTCAGCATGATCTCATCGAGCGCCAGTAGCTCGCGGACCAGGCCGAGCATACGCTCGTAGCGTTCCCGCGGAATGTTCCATACCACGCGCTTCCATTCGAAGCTCTCGGCCACCGGATGGTCCCACCACAGCTCGGTGCGCTGGCCGAACACGACACCGATGCGCCCGACATAGCCGACCCGGTCATGGACAGGGTCGAGGCCAAGGACACGAACGGTGCCGGCATCGGGCGCGAGGAGACCTGATAAGAGTTTGATGGTGGTGCTTTTGCCCGCGCCGTTCGGGCCGGCGTAGGCCACGACTTCGCCGCGGCGGATCGTCAGGTCGACGGTTTTCAGGGCCTCGACGAGGCGCATCGATGGACGAAAAAAGGTGCGCAGGGCCTCGGACAGGCGTGGTGCGCGGATGCGTTGGCGGTAGATTTTGGAGACGCCGCTCAGCTCAACGACGGTGTCCGAGGGAGAGGTAGCGGCTCGAGCCGGTGCGGCCATACTGGTTGAGTCCACGGGTAAAGATCCAGGTAGCGAATGCGCTGGCGATGAGTGCCGCGACGGGCAGGACCAGCGGCGCCCAAGGTGGTCCAGCCATTCGCAGCAGGACGCGAGCGGGATACCACGCTACCAGTCCGACGGGCAGGATCGTCAGCAAGCCAGCCAGCGCCCAGCCGGCGATGCCTTCGAGCGGGAATGGCGCCAGCTGGGTGATCAATCGCCACGTGTCAGAGTTGATTTCTTCGGCCGCCCTCGGCGCCCAGAAGGCTACGCTAGCCCACGCGTATTCGAAGGACAGAACGATAGCGATCGAGCCCACCAAGTACAGCGCGAACAGAGCCACCCAGGTGCCCGAAACGGAGAGCTGGAGCTCGGCGACCGAGTAGACGGTGAGGCCAAGGCCGGGCAGCAGCATGCCGGCGCCGCTGAACGGCGCAAACCCTTCGGTGAGGAACGCCATCCACAACGGTTGGGGCTGGATCAACAGATGGTCGAGCTGTCCGCGACCGATGCGGCGGCTGACCTGGGCCATATTGAAGTTGAACAGCACGTCGATCAATCCACGGACAAGTAGCGAATAGCCAAGCAGGAAGAGGACTTGCGGTTTGGCCCACGGGCCGATCCCGTTGAACCGCTCGGCGAGCAAGAACGTGGCCGTGATCGTGGCGATACCGGTCACGAAGTCAGACAGGATGAATGGCACGGCGATGCGTGGACCGCGAGCTAGCCACAACAGGTCCATCGACCCGTACAGCGCCCACAAGCGGAAGAGGCGACGCCAGACGGAGTCAGCCGCCATAGCTGATCAGCTTTTCGCGGTTGGCATTCCACAGCCAGGTGCCAAGCGGCCACAGTATTGCCAACCAGATGAGCTGGCTCACCAGCAGCGGCAACGGCTGGCCGACGCCCGTAAAAATGGCCAGTGGCGCCCAGGCCATGGCGGCGAACGGCAAGTACGAGAAGATGTCACCCAAGCCCCATGGATAGAGCGCCAGCGGCAGCAGCGACCCTGACAGGACGGTCGACACCGCCGTGCGGACGTAGTCGACGATCCAGACCGGCTGCTCGAAGGCCACTGTTGCCGCGCCGAAGAGCTGCTCCATCGCCAAGCCGACCAACACGCTCAATGCGAGACTGAGAGCGAAGAGGGCGCCGTTCACCGCACTGGCGGGTCGCGGGTCAACGCCGAGCAATGGGGCGAGCAGGAACAGCGGGACCGAGAAAAAGGTGAAGTGAATGAACCAGCGGCCGAGCATTTCTGCACTCAGCTGGCGGATCAAGCCCATCGGGCGAAGGAAACGCATAACCAGCGTGCCTTCCCAGAACGCTTCGGGCAAAGTGGTCCGCACGGCGAGCTGTTCGGAAAACACTTCAGCGATGACCGTGTACGTCAGAACCGCGGCGAGCGATACGCCGGCCGCCGACTCGCCGGCGCCGAGGATTGATCGCCACAAACCGAGCAGGACCAGCACACGCAAGACCCGCAGCGCGAAATCGATCAGGAACAACGGGCTGTCCCAGACGACGCCGGCTGTCATCGCGGCGGTTTTCAGATAGCCCGCTAGCCCGAGTGCGCGCACGCGCGCATGCTACAGAGCGTAACGGCAATGTCGTAGCGCTGGCATAATGGGCGTGCTTACGCACTATGACTTCTGAGCAACAGACACTCGAAGCGGCTGTCCCGACCGATGCATATGCCGATGCGTTGGCGGACTACTGCCTCACGCGCAGCGAAAGTGCCCTATACCGCGCCTCCCTACTGAGTCAGACATTCGTGGAAAGCGGCCTGGGACCCGAGGACATCATCGCCCTGCACTGTGAGTCACTCGACGCGGTAATGGCGGGCCGTTCGGCTCGCGACCAGGTCCTGGCGAGCAGCGACGGCCACCAGTTTCTGCTCGAAGTCATGATTGCGTACGGGGTGAAGTACAAGGAATTTCTCGAGCTGCGTCTGAGCCAGTCGCTCCGTGAGGCGCAGGCACGCTCGGAGCGCGAGCAGGAGCGAGTTCAGGAAGCAGAGCGTATCGGCCGTGAAAAGGATGAAATCCTGGCCGTCATCGCGCACGAGCTGCGCACGCCGATCGCAGCGGCGCGGGGCAGCGTCGATCTGGCGGTGCGCTCGCTGACGCGGGGGCGGATGGACCGGCTCGAGCCCTTGCTCGGCACGACGCGGCAGGCGCTCGATCGCTTGTCGCGGCTGACGGGCGACCTGGTGGAAGCTAGCCGCGGCATTGCGCCAGGTCTGGACAGGTCCGCCGAGGAGCTGGGCAAAGTAGTCGAACAGGCGTATGCCTGGGCCTTGCCGGCGGCCCTGGCCAAAGGCGTGCAGATCACGCTCAAGCCTGCCCCAACACCGATTACCGTGCTGGCGAGTGAAGATGCGCTGTTGAGCGTGTTCGGCAATTTGCTGTCGAACGCCGTCCGATACACGAACAGCGGCGGCCGCGTCGTGGTCAGCCAGGGTAACGAGGGTGAGCTGGCCTGGGTGCGGGTCGCCGACACGGGGATTGGCATGCCGGCAGATGTGCAGCCGCGGATCTTCGACAAGTTCTATCGCGGCCAGCAAGCACGCGCTGTCGAATCGCAAGGCCTGGGGCTGGGCCTGGCATTGGTGCATCACTTTGTCGATGCGCACAACGGGCGCGTTGAAGTCGAGAGCGAGGAGGGCGTCGGCAGTACGTTCACGGTTTGGCTGCCGTGCGCCGCGCTCGATATGGAGGAGGGAACGAGTGACGCAAACGGTTGCTAGTCAGGGCGACTTACGGCACCGGCTCGATGAGCAGCGTCGGACGATTACCGACATGCAGACGCCGGTCATCCAGGTCTGGGATGGCATCTTGGCGCTACCGGTAATCGGCAGCGTCGATACGGCGCGCGCTCAGGACATGACCGAATCGCTGCTCGAAAAGATCGTTGCTACGGGCTCGGAAATTGTGATCCTGGACATCACGGGTGTGCCAG
Organism: Chloroflexota bacterium; assembly: GCA_035995405.1. Classification (GTDB taxonomy): domain Bacteria; phylum Chloroflexota; class UBA6077; order UBA6077; family CF-72; genus CF-72. Next base: position 34 of record DASYKL010000269.1, on the reverse strand, counting down.
TCGTGGATACCGCGGTTGCCAAGCACCTGTTGGA
>DASYKL010000268.1:0-1625 GCA_035995405.1 Chloroflexota bacterium | reverse complement strand
GAAAATCTTTCGCTTCAGCGAGTGGATCCGTGACTGGTACTGCCGGCCCGTGCTGCTGAATGCACTGGTGCCACTGGCGAACCGCCGACCGGAGCTGCGCCAGCTGCTGGCCAATATCGTCCTCGGCGAACGCGAGCCACGAGGCTACGGACCAATGACCACGCTCGCACGGCTGCTCGCCTATCTGGCTACCACAGGTGCGCGGAGTCCGGCGCCGTGACCGGCTGCGTTTTCTGCGACATTCTGTCAGGCCGCACCCCAGCCGCGATTGTTCTCGACGAACCAGATGTCGTCGCGTTTTTGGATCATCGTCCGCTCCTGCCTGGTCACGTCCTGGTCGTGCCGCGAACGCACTATCCGACGCTTGGCGACCTGCCACGGGACGAAGTAGGACCGTATTTTCTGACCATCCAACGCATCGCTCGGGCAGTGGAGTCAGCGTTGCGTGCCGACGGCTCTTTCATCGCCGCCAACATCAAGATCTCACAGAGCGTGCCGCACCTGCACGTCCATGTCGTACCGCGGCGCAAAGGCGATGGCCTGTTTGGCAAGACGTTTCAGTGGACACGCCACCCGTATCCCAGCGAAGCCGCTATGCGCGAGACGCAGCGCGCAATACAGGCTGCCTTGGCGGCACCGTAAGCGCCCCTTCACCCAACGCCTGTAGCAGCACAGCCTGTGCCACACTGGCCGACGGACCCCAGTGCTGGGTCACGTCACGGACCTGCTGTTCGCTCGGCAAAGGCGTGCCTAAGTAGGCCAGTCCGACGGCCTTGCGCACGCCGAGGTCGCCGGCGACGACCCGCCCACGGCCGAGGGTGCGGGCCAGCACCCATTCGGCGGACCAGCGACCGATACCTCTGATGCTCACGAGTCGGGCGATCACTTCCTCGTCTGGCAATTCCGCCAGACTGTCAGCGGTGAGACCGTCGCGGACCAGTGTCTGAGCAACGGCGACGATGGAGATCGACTTGCTGGTGGTGAATTGCATCGCTCGGATCGCGGCTGGATCGACGTCAGCTATGCGCGCCGGATCGAGCCCATACACCGTTTCGCCCCGAATTTCATGGCGTACGCCAAACGCTTCGGCCAGCCGGCGACGGGTAGTCACCGCCCACCGCAAATTAACTTGCTGGGCGCTGATGCAACGGACCAGCGCGGTGAACAGGTCCAGCTGGCGGATCTGTCGGATACCGGGGAACTGCGCGTCGAGCCGGGCGACCACCGCATCTTGAGCCAGCAGCCGCTCATAGTCGGCTGGCGCGGGGACGAGCGTTGTCGCCACCGCTTGTCGCGCGGCGTCGGCGTGGCCTGGCTCGTCGACGACCACGTCAAAGGCCGGCGCAGCAGCAGCGCCCGTGAGCCTGGCGACGAACGGCGCCCAGCCAGCACCATGCGGTACGCACCGGACGAGGCGAACGCCGTCCCAGCGATCGATCAGATCATCGCCCGAACGCCTGAACAGCTCGAGCGAGCCGGCCACGTCGAGCGGGCCAGGCAATGGGACGCGAAACTCAACAGGCAATGCTCGAGAGCGTAGCGCTTACGGCAACCCTTTGAGCGCCATTGGCGTGCGGGGTGGCATCCTGAGGCCCATGGCAGCGCGGGCTCTTCTCGTGGCGATA
>DASYKL010000267.1:0-1966 GCA_035995405.1 Chloroflexota bacterium | reverse complement strand
ACAGGAAGTAGATGGCGGGCGTCAGGCCTTCGCCTTCCAGAAAGCGCACGACGCGCCACGGTGCGGGCTGTTCGCGTGGCTCCTTGTCGCCAGCGGGTGGGCGCTCTTCGCCGCGGAAGCCCTGGCTGCTGACGCCGCCCCAGCGGACGCGCCCTGCTAGCTCACCGCCCACGTTGCGCAACTTGCGCGCGTCGTCGGTCAGGTGGCCATCGGGGTCGAGGATGGTATAGACCTTGAAGGGGTCTTTTTCCGGGTCCGTGCCGGGCAGCCAGTAGCGATGTTCGAGCGGCACGGCGCGCTGGTCGTGGAAGATGCAGGTGAGGTCGCCGTGCGCGTCGCGTATCCATTCGGCGATCTCCGCCGCGTTGGGAACTGTTGCGGACAGACACACCAATGGCACATGGCGTGGCGCCAGCAAGATGGATTCTTCCCAGGCCGTGCCGCGTTCCGCGTCGCCCATGTAGTGGACTTCGTCGAACACGATGGCCCCCACGTCGTCGATCGAGGCACCCGTGACCAACATATTGCGCAGGACCTCGGTGGTCATGATCACGATCGGCGCGTCGGCGTTCAGGCTGATGTCGCCCGTAAGCAAGCCAACCTCGTCGCCATAGATTGAGCGGTAGTCGCGGTACTTCTGATTGCTGAGCGCTTTGATCGGCGCGGTGTAAAAGGCCCGCAAGCCAGAGGTGCGGGCCAGATAGACGCCGAAGTCGGCAACCACGGTTTTGCCGGTGCCAGTGGGTGCCGCGACGAGCACGGAATGGCCGTTTGCGAGGGCCTTGATGGCGTCTATTTGGAACGGATCCAGCGGATAGGCGCGACTCGCCGTGAACGCGTTGACGAGCGCCTCAGGGGTCATTGCTTAACACTTTAGCCATTGCACGCGCTTCGCACGCGCTTCGCCATTCGAAACGTCTGCTGGCGAGACCACCGGTACGGATGGCTCCAGGCAGGGCGCACGACTGGCAAGCCCAGGTGCTCTCATTCGGCGGCCGACCATGCCGCGAGCATGGCTATATTCGGCCGCTCATGAGCAGCCAGGCCACCGTGCTGGGGCAACCCGTCCGTCACTGGGCACCGTACGATCGTATTGCGCGCTCGCTCGTCGGACGCAACGCAGTGCTGCGGCGCGTCCTGCTGGCGGGTTTCGTCAGTAGTTGTGGCGATCGTCTGCACCAGGTGGCGCTCGCTGCACTGGTCCTGGGGATGACGGATTCGATGGCGTCTGCCGGGTTGGTGTTCGTCGTCTCGACACTGCCGTACGCACTGTTCGGCTTACCGATCGGGGCGTTCGTCGACCGCTGGGACCGTCTCACGGCGATGATCGCTAGCGACCTGATCCGTGGGGTGGTGGTCCTGGCTGTGCCGGTGGCGGCCTTCGTCAATCTGCCATTGGTCTATCCGCTGCTTTTCGGGTTGACCTGCGCCACGATGATCTTTCAACCAGCTCGCCAGGCGGCAATTCCAGACATCGTCGGCGCGGACGACCTGCCGGCGGCAAACATTCTCTTTCAGGCCGTCAATTACCTGGTCGACATCGTGGCGCTGCCTGTCGCAGGTTTGCTTGTTGTCTTTTGCACGCTGCAGCTCGGTTTGCAGCGGGGTGCGGTGGCGCTGTTCAGTCTGGACGCGCTGTCCTACCTGGTGTCGGCTGGGCTGCTGCTCGGCGTGCCCCGTCGACCGTCGTTGCGACAGGAATCGGACACGGCGGCGGTGCCATTCGCCAGCCAGATCATGGAGGGACTCCGTTTTCTGAGGACGAACCCGGCGCTACGGACGAACACGCTGCTGCTGACGCTGGGGCCGCTCCTGCTCGGCTCGCTCCACACGCTGTGGATTGGCTTTGCCTGGCGCGTCTCCAACACGCAAACGGTCGGCTACGCGGTTGTAGAGACGGCCAATGCGGTCGGCACGCTGCTCGGGCTCTGGCTCCTGCCTCAGATGCTCGCGCGCGTGGCTCCTG
>DASYKL010000266.1:0-7246 GCA_035995405.1 Chloroflexota bacterium | reverse complement strand
CTGGTTCAGCACCAAGACAGCGCTCACCATCTATCTCCTAGTGCGTATCAGAAAGGAATCCGTGGCGGATTCAAGTTGCACCATTTATGCCTCAATCGAGCTCGATTGTAGCAACCCCCTTGAGGTACAGCGGTAGCCCGGCGATCAGGAAAACGACTTCTTTACACTCGGCGGCCGCGTGCTGGTTCAAGCGGCCCATCGCATCGCGAAACGAGCGACCGAGAGGGTAGGCCGGGACGATGCCAAGGCCGACTTCGTTGGACACCAGCACCACGTGAGCCGGCAGCTGCAACAGGCTGTCCACCTCTTCGGTGGCGCGCCGTTCGGCGGTGGCTGCGTCGACTTCGAAGACGTTCGACAGCAGCAGCGTCAAATCTTCGACGAGGACGGTGGGCTCAGGCTGCTGTCGCTCGGTGGTGCCAATCCCTTCTTCGTCGGCGGTAAGCTCGCGCAGGGCCGCCGACGTCCTGGCGGCTACAGCCGTGGGCGCTTCTACCGTTCGCCAGCTGGCGGGCCGTTGCGCACGATGGTGGGCGATACGCGCGACCATCTCTTCGTCATCGGCGGTCGCCGTCGCCACGTACAACACCGCACCGCCAATCCCCGATGCGAGCTGCTCGGCGTAGCCGCTCTTGCCCGAGCGCGCGCCGCCGAGGACGAGTACCCGCCGCCATGGCTCGCTCAGAGCAATACCGTGCGTGGGCAGACGCGCAGCCGCTCCGCCAACACGATGGCCTTGAGGTCCGCGACCGCCTGCTCCAAACGGTCGCGCTGGTTGACAATAACGTAGTCGTACTCACTCATTCGCTGCATTTCGCGCTCGGCCGTCGCCATCCGAATCCGACGCTCTTCTTCCGACTCGGTGCCGCGGGCTGCGAGTCTTGGTTCAAGCTCCTCGAGCGAAGACGGCCGCAGAAAAATGCTGATCGCGTTTGGCAGCTTCCAGCGCACGGTGCTGGCGCCTTGCACGTCCGGTGCGAGAATGACGTCCTGGCCGCGCCGCAGTCCATCCCGGATGCTGTGCAGCGGAATACCGTAGCGGTACAGCTTGTGGACGACCGCATGTTCCAGGAACTGGTCGCGCTCGAGCAGCCGGTCGTACTCAGCTTCCGAGAGAAAGTAGTAGTGAATGCCGTGCTCTTCGCCTACCCGCCGCGGCCGAGTCGTCGCCGTCACGCAGTGGGTGATGGGGAACTGATCGCGTTTGAGCTGTTCGATGAGCGTCGATTTGCCAACACCCGATGGCCCCGAGAGGACGAACACGAGCCCGTTGGCGGGGGTGTCCAGCGTCTCGGCTTCGTCCACTACGACCTTGCAGACCTATGAGCTTTGACGCGCTGACGCTGACCGCGGTGTGCGATGAGCTGCAGCCACTGCTGCAAGACACGCGTGTTCAGAAGCTGGTGTTCGTCGACGACCTGAGCATAGCGATCGAAGCGTTCAGTCCGTCGCGTGGCCGCACAAATGTGTTGCTGTCGGCCGATCTCGACGATGCACGCGTCCAACGCATCGACCGTTTGCCCGCCCGCGGTCTCGAACGTGACACGCCGTTCAGCTTGATCGCGCGCAAACATTTGCGCAACGTCCACATCCGCTCGGTTCGCCAGCCGCGGCTCGAGCGTGTGTTCGAGGTCGACTGCGAACAACGGGACGCCTCCGGCCAGCACTACAGATTGCTGCTCATTGTAGAAGCGATGGGTAGACGCAGCAATCTCGTCCTCGTCGATCAAAATGGCGTGATCCTGGATGCCGCCCGTCGCACGCCCCCCAGCCGCAACGCGCGGCGGCCGATCCTGCCGCATTTGCCATACGAGCCACCGCCGCCGCAGACTCGTCTTTTTCCCGAGGACATCACCGCTGAGGCGTTGGCGATGCGCGCCGCGGAAGCCAAGGGCAGCCTGGCCCGACTTCTTTCGGACAACCTCGCCGGACTATCCCCGCTGGCCGGCCGCGAGCTGGCGTTCCGCGCCACGGGCGACGCTCAGACTGACCTCCTGACGGTGGACTGGACGCGGGTGGCCGCCGCCACACGCGACTTTCTCGCTCAGACCGAGACGCACGCCTGGCAACCAACGCTGGCCTTCGAAGATGGCCACGCCGTGGACTACGCCCCTTTCGAGCTGACCCACCTCGTGGCGGCTGGCGGGTCGCTGGAGCACTTTGCGTCGATCAGCGCCGCGATCGAGGCGTACCACACCAGATTGGCCGAAGCCGGACCGGCGCGGCGCGGCGATCCCCTGGCCGCGGAGCGCAAGGCGCTCCTGGCGCCGCTCGACAAGGCCATGGATAGCACCGCGCGTCGCATCGCCGCGCTGGAGTACCAGCTCGAGAATGGTCAGGCGCAGCGTCAGCCGCTGCGGCACGCCGGCGAGCTCATTCTGACGCACCAGGCTGACTTGCCCCCGGGTGCTACGGAGTTGGTCGTGGACGGCGAGCGGTTTGAGCTCGATCCATTCCTCAGCGCGATCGACAACGCGCAGACGTACTTCGCTCGGTATCGCAAGGCGCGTGAGGCGGAACAACGCGTACCTGAGCTGTTGGAGGCGGCGCGTCTCACGGGAGCCCATCTAGCCGACCTGCGGACATTGGTCGAGGTCGCCGACGGCATGGACAGCGTTCGCGCCCTGCGACGCGAAGTGGGCGCTGCGACGTCTGCCGCGGCGCGGGACCGGCCAGACCCGCCGAAAGCAAAGGGCAGTCGTGCCAGGGGTTCGCCCGGATCGGCAAAAGCGCCGTATCGGCGCGTTGCACTCGGCGGCGGCTGGGAGGCGCTCATCGGCGCAAGTGCAACAGGAAATGCTGCCGTTACGTTCGACCTGGGTCAGCCGGACGATTTGTGGTTGCACGCACGCGGCATTCCTGGCGCGCACGTCATCGTCCATGGCAATGCGGCCGCGCCGCCGAACGACATCGTCGAACGCGCCGCTGAACTTGCCGCCTGGCACTCTGCCTCACGCGCCGCGGGCGCGGTTGAGGTCGATATAGCACCGCGGCGACATGTCAAAAAGATCCCCAATGGTCCGCCGGGGCTGGTGCGGTATGCGAACGAACGTACCGTGCGCGTGACGCCGAAGGCCTGAAACCCGTCGGAAAAGCTGTGGCATCATCATTGCACGTAGACGAGCCGCCAGTTCGATGCAGCGTTTTTCAAACGGTAACGGTGACGGTAACGGCCGGGATCTGAGCCGTAACGCGAACGGCCACGCCCTGGACATACGTCGGCGTGCCCAGCAGCGCGCGCAGGACCGGCTACAACGGCTGTATCGGATCCAGGCCGCGCGACAGTATCGCGAGCGCTCTGGCACCTCGAACCGCGTCAGCAAGCCGCTGATGGTCGGCTCGGGCTTGCTCGTAGCGATGATTGGCGTCGGCCTGCTCGGGATTTTCGTGCTGCTGCAAGGAGCGGCGACCGGCTACGCGATGCTGACCCGCGACCTGCCGTCGCTCAGTCAGATCAGCAACCACGCCAGCTTCAAGACCGCCCAGATCTTTGATCGCAAGGGAACGTTGCTGTGGGAGTTCTACGACCCTGACGGCGGCAAACGAACTGTTATCCCACTGAGTGAGATCTCGCAAAACCTGATCGACGCGTCGTTGGCCGCCGAGGACGCGTTTTTCTATCAGCACCGCGGGGTCGATCTGCGCGCCACGATTCGGTCCGCGCTGCTGACGGGGAGCGGCACGAGCCAGACGGGTGCGTCGACGATCACCCAACAGCTCGTCCGCAACGTGATCCTGTCGCCGGAAGAGCGCAAACAGATCACGCTGAACCGCAAAGCGCGTGAGATCATCCTGGCCTATCAGCTGGATGAAAAGCTCTCCAAGGACGAGATCCTGGAGATGTACCTCAACGAGGTCTACTACGGGAATCAGAGCTACGGCGTTGAAGCCGCGGCACAGAGCTACTTCGATAAGCACGCGCGCGATCTCGACATTGCCGAAGCAGCGCTCATCGCCGGCCTGGTCCAATCACCTTCGCAGTACGACCCGACCCGCCGCGATGTCGATCGCACATCGGACGGCATTCCGATTGTCACCAAGGAACGCCAGGGGTATGTGCTCGAACAGATGACCCGCCACGGGTTTATCACCGAGCAGCAAGCGCTGGAAGCCTACGCCGAGCAGCTCCAGATCAAGACACACCAGGTGGAGCTGAAGGCGCCGCACTGGGTCATGTACATCCGCGACCTGGTTGAACAGAAGTACGGCGCGCGCACGCTGTACCAGGGTGGGCTGAAGATCTATACGACGCTCGACCTGGAATACAACGACAAGATGTCACAGGTCCTGCAGGACGCCAAGTCCACGATTGCCACACAGGGCGCGACGAACGCGGCTCAGATCGCGGTCAACCCCAAAACCGGTGAGATCCTGGCCTTCAACGGCAGCCTGGACTACAACGACGAGTCGATCGATGGACAGGTCAACTTGCTCACCAGCGAACGCCAGCCTGGCTCGTCGATCAAACCCGTTATCTATGCCACGTCGTTCCTCAAAGGCAATGCGCCGGCCACTGTTGTCGACGATAACCCGACCTGCTGGAAGGACACCCCGACGCACCAGTGGTGTCCAGGCAACTTTGACAATATCTTTCATGGCCAGACCACGGTCCGCAGCGCGCTCGGTAACTCGTTGAATATCCCAGCCGTCAAGACGCTTGATTTTGTCGGGGTCGATAACGCCATCGAGCAAGGCAACAAGTTGGGTGTCACCACATGGGCGCCTGATTCGGGTAAGACGTTTGGCCTGAGCTTGACGCTGGGCGGCGCCGAGACGAAGCCAATCGATATGGCCCAGGTCTATGCGACATTCGCCAACAACGGGCTCAAAATCCCGCTCGTCGCGGTCACCCGCATCGTCGACGCCGAGGGCAATGTCATCGAGGACTACAAAGTGCCGCAAGGCGAGCAGGTGATCGACCCTCGCGCGGCGTACATGATCAGCAACATCCTGTCGGACCCAGCCGCCAAGCTTTTCACCTACGGCCCCAATACGCCGCTGATGCTGCACCAGACCGATGATCCCAAATCACCGCTGTGGCCGGCAGCGTCGAAGACGGGCACAACCGACAACTACCGCGACACATGGACCGACGGGTACACGCCCAGTATGGCCATCGTGGTGTGGGTCGGCAACGCCGATGGTCATCCAATGCACCAGACGCTGAGCACGTTGACGGCGGCGAAGATCTGGCCCGCGTCGATGAAGTTGTCGTTCGATTATTTCCACATGCAGGCTGAGGACTTTCCTCGGCCGGCTGGATTGGTTGAACGGCAGGTGTGCGGCGATACCCGCATGCGGCCCGGGGCGCCGTTGTGTTGGAACGACCTGTTCTTTGCGGAGAGCGCACCCAAGGGCACGGTCCAGGCGGGACCACGGCCTGCGGCGGTGCCGTCAGGTACGCCTGCAGCTACGCCTGGTGCCGCTGCCCAACCGACTGCGCCGGTTGCACCTGCGCAACAGCCCGCGCCAGCGGCGCGGCCCACGCAGGCCGCCGCGCCAGCCCAGCAACAACCGCCCGCGCCGCAGCCAGCCCCCCAGCAGCCAGCGCCAACCCAGCAGCAGGCACCGGCCGCGCAGCCGACGGTTGCGCCGCCGCCCGCCCCGCCGAAGCCGCAAGTCCAACCGCCTGCCGCCCCGCCCGCGCCAGCCACCAAGCCGCAGCCCACGCCACGCCCGGCACGCTAAGCGGCCAGCAGCTTCGCGACGTCGGCAGGGTCCGTCTCGAACGGGACGACCTTGACCCGCGGACCGAGGGGGGACCAGACGCTGGGCCGGGTGGGGCCAAATAAGGCCACTGTTCGGGCACCCGACAGGCCTGCCAGGTGGGAGATGCCTGAATCGTTGCCAACGTACGCGCGACAGCCGGCCAGGCGGGCAGCTAGTTCTACCAGGGAGAGGTGCTGGAGGCGTGACAGCGGCTTGCCTAAGGCGGCATCGAGCGCGTCTGCAGCGGCATGGTCGGCTTCACCGACGATAAGACGGACCGGCCCATCTAATGCCCGAATCATCCAGGCGAAGTGTTCGGCTGGCCAGTTCTTCGTCGGTGAGCCGCTGCCGGGATGGACCAGCACCTCGTCGGAAGTAAGCGGCATGACAGCGAGCGGTCGGTCGTCAAACGGCGCGCCGAACGGCAGCGTCTCGAGCAGGTAGCGGGCGCAGTGGACATCCTCGCCTGGCGGCCGCCCTGGCGTCACTACAAGGGCATGAGCCAGCGCCGCTGGCCGTGCTCCGCTCAGCCAGGCCACGATCGGCTCATCATCGGGCGGCGCCGCGTCGCGGAACACCCACGCCAGTGTGGGATCGTCAAACGCGATACCGCGGTCAACCTCGCCGACTGCCGCAAGCAGTCGAGCAGCGCCGTCTTGCGCCGCCAGCGTCAGGGATCCATACGTCCGGCGAAGCGCCCGCAACGCGGGCAGGGCGAGCAGCGTGTCGCCCAGCGCCGCGGGGCGCAGGACCAGCACTCAGTTAACCGAAAATGGCCCGATCGAGGTCTTCGCCGGCCGATTCTCACGCTGCAGCCAACGCAACTCTTGCTGCAACCGACTCGCCACATCATCTAGCTCGAGCAAGTGCTGTCGCTCGCGCGGATGGATATGCAGCGAGGCTGCAACGCGGTAGGAGAGTCGTAGTGGATCCGCTGGCAGCTCCGGCGCTGCGACCGGTTCGCTGCGCCCGGACATTGCCGACGCGGCCGACTGGTACTTGGCGAACTCTTCGACCACCTGCGACACCAGGTTCTGCGGCACCACCAGCGGCCCTTCGGCCAGCGTCCGTACATCGCCTACCAGGTATCCCTCCGGCATCACTCGCGGCGGGGCCTGCAAGCGGAATCGCCGCTCGCCCAGGGTCAGAATATTCATGCCGCCATCCGGCAAGCGGTCCACCCGCATCATTCGCGCGATGCAGCCGACGCGCTGCGGCTCTGCTGGTGCGCCAACTTCGGCGCCGTTGCGGATCAAGAGCACGCCGAACAACTGGTCGGTGACGTGGCAGGCGCCAATCATGACCTTGTAGCGCTCTTCGAAGATACGTAGCGGCAGCGACATCCCCGGAAACAGGACGACCTGCTCCAGTGGAAAGAGCGGTAGAGCGCGCTCTTCTTCTGCGTCTTGTGCGTCGCTCATGGCCGCTCGAGAAACTCCAGGGCCGTCGTCGTCAGCATCGTGACGCCTACGTCAAGTGCCGCTTCGTCGAAGTCGAAGGTCGGGCTATGGTGCGGACTGGCCAGACCTCGCTCGGC
>DASYKL010000265.1:0-7228 GCA_035995405.1 Chloroflexota bacterium | reverse complement strand
CTCTCTTCTTGCTCAGCTGCCAGCATCGTAGCGCGCGCTACGATGCTGGCAGCTGAGCAAGAAGAGAGCCGCCCATGTGGTCGGACGGCTCTCACTAACTCCTTCCCGGTCTCAACCAGACTCAGTGGAACGTGTGGTCGTGTCCGTCCTCCATCCCGAGATGTTCGTGGTCAGTTTCCCAGTGTTTCTCATCACCGTCGACGTGCTCATGGCCCGGCCGACCGTGCATCGCTCGCTCGCCCGCGGCCCCCAGAATCGCGCCACCGACTGCGCCCGCCGCGGCACCAACGGGGCCGCCAGCCAACCCACCGACAACGCCGCCCGTGACCGCGCCCGCGGCTGCCGAGCCACCCGTCGTGGCGTGATGCTCACCAGTCGTACCGTCGTCCGTCGTCATGTCCCTGTTTCGCTCGTCCATTCTGGTGTACCTCCTGGAACACGACCATGTCATGCAGCCGACGTGCCAGACGCTGACCTGCCAGCGATCGACGCGGCGGAGCGCCACGCCACTATCCTGGCTGGAGTTACCTCCAAGGAGTCCTGAGAGATATGGCCGGAGTTCGCCTGGTAATCCAGTTTTCTGCCGAGACCGCCGAGTTGGCAAACGAAGCTATCGCCAGCATGGCTGAACGCTGCAAGAAGTCCCAGCAGGAGCCAGGGTGCCTGCAATTCGAAGTCTTCCGCAGCGCGCTGCGGCCTGAGCAGTACGTCCTGCTAGAGCACTGGGCAAGCCCCGAAGCCCTGGCCGTCCACGCCGCGGGCATGCCACCCCGCCCAGCCCCCACACCAGGCATCACCAGAGTCCGAGAGGACTACCAGTACAACGCCACGTCCTAGTTCACTGCAAGGCGGACGTCGAGCTGCCACATCAGAAAACTCCAGACGTCGGTCGCTTCTTCGAGCTGTTTGCTGCGCGGCTTGCCTTGACCGTGGCCGGCCGCCGTCTCCACCCGCAATAACACTGGTGCTTCGGATGCCGTGGCCGCCTGGAGTCGGGCGGCCATTTTTCGCGCGTGCATGGGATCCACCCGACTATCCCCTTCGGCTGTCAAGAGGAACGTCGACGGATATCTCTCCCCAGAACGGACCCGGTGGTAGGGCGAATACGCATACAACCACTCAAATTGGGCCGCGTCCTCAGCCGAGCCGTACTCTGCCACCCACAATCGGGCAATGCGCAAATGCTGATACCGCAGCATGTCCAGCAGCGGCACCTGGCACACCACCGCCCGAAACAGCTCGGGCCGTTGTGTCAACGCCGCGCCAACCAGGAGCCCGCCGTTGCTCCCACCACTGATTGCAACTCGACCACGGTCAGCAAGCCCAGTCGCACTCAAAAACTCGGCCGCACTGAGAAAATCGTCAAAGACGTTCTGCTTATTGCCCAGCATGCCCGCCTGGTGCCATGCTTCGCCGTACTCTCCGCCACCGCGCAAGTTCGCCAGCGCGTACACTCCGCCGGCATCCAACCATAACGGCAAGGCTGCCACAAACATCGGCGTACGGCTGACATTGAATCCGCCATAGCCCGTGAGCAACGTCGGCGCACCAGACGGCACACCGCCGCGGCGATGGATCACGAACATCGACACCGGTGTCCCGTCGCGCGACGTATACCATTGTTGACGCACCTCATACTGTGAGGCGTCAAAACCAGGCGGCAGCTCACCCTGCGCAAACACGCTCAATCCGCCGTTGGCTAGATCGACGACGTACGCGGTCGGCGGCTGGGCAAACGACGTGAACCCAACCACGAGCCGCGACCCTTCAAACTCGCCGCCGATCCCAGTTACTGTCCCAATCGAGGGCAACGCGACACTGGTCACAAGCGCCCCGTCAAGCTGGTAGAGCCGCAGTTGGGACGAGGCGTTGTGCATCTCATGCGCCACCAGCACGCCAGCAACAGCATCGACGCGTTGCAACACGTAATCCGCGCGCTCTGGCAAAACCAATCGCCAGTGCTCTTTCGCCGGGTGTTCCGGGTCAATTTCGAAAAGCGCGTAGTTCGGGGCGTTCTGGTTCGTCAGCACGAACACTCGCTGACCGGCGAACAACGTCGATGCCAGCGCCTCAACCCCAGTGTGAACGGCGACGAAGCCGCGGTCCGCATGCTGTCGGTCCAGCAGGTGGATTTCGCTCCGCGCCCAGCCCTGTGAGACCTCCACCACCAGCCACCGACCATCGTGTGAGAGGTCCACATACGGCCAGTCCTCGCGCGCCCGGCCGGCGCCGAAGATCTCCTCATCGTCCTGCCCCGCTTGTCCCAGCCGGTGGAAGAAGACGTGGCGGTTGTACATCTCCTCGCCCTCGGCGACCGTGCCCGGCGTCGGGTAACGCGTGTAATAGAAGCCACTGCTGTCCGGTAACCACGCGACGCTGGCGGCGCGCGTGTGCGGAATCTCCTCGTCAGGCAGGCTCTGCCCAGTTTCCACCTCGAGCACCCGCAGCACGCTCAGCTCATCGCCGCCTTGCGACAAACCGTAGGCTAGCAGTCGACCATCGGCCGAAGGGAACCACCAGTCAAGCGCGACGACACCCGACTGACTCCACGCGTTGGGATCAACAATCGCCCGTTCCGCGCCATCCGTACCGTCGCGGACGAGTAGGACCGGTTGGTCCGCGCGCCCGCCGCGGCGCTGGTAGAACGCACGCTCGCCGCGCAGTGCCGGTGTGCTGACGGCGCCGGTCGTCAGGAGGCCATCCAAACGGGCGTGGATGGCCGGGCGATCTGGCAGCCCATCGAGCGTTGCGCGAGTAAACGCGTTCTGGGCTGCCACCCATGACCTGGTCTCGGGCGCGTCTCCATCCTCGAGCCAGCGATACGGATCGGCCACCTTGCGCCCATGCAGCACGTCGACAACATCGTCGCGTCGGGTGGCCGGTGTGTTGCTGGCTGGTGCGCTTGGCCGAGAGTCCATGGCCCGCAACTATAGCCCGCTACAACGCGACGATGCCCTCCTGGGTAGCGGCCGTGACGACGCTGCCAACTACGCTGAGGCTGCCGTCGGAATGAATGGCAAAGGTCTGTACTTTGCCTCACCACCCAGTTGGACGTTCAGGAAACGGCCGCCCGGCGATACCGCCATATCAACCGGGCCCGTGCCGGCGGCCGTGGTTGTCAGCAGCTCGATATGCCCGCCAGCGTTGATGTGGAAGCTACTGATGCTGTTGCTGCCGGCGTTGGCGCCGTAGTACGTCCCTCGCGCTCCGACGATCCAGCACAGTGCCGCTTGCCCGTCGCTCAGCGAATCGAGTGCCGTCAACGTCCCGTCGGCGGCAAGCGCATACGTCGACAGGTGACTTGTCGCGGCTTCGGTAACCACCAGGTGGCGCTGCGGATCGAACGTGAAGCCGAATGGCACCGGCGTCGACGACACGTTGGCTTTCGGCGCAGCGGACAAGCGCCCGTCCGACTGGACCTGGAACACGTCGATGTGGCTGCCGTTGGCCTTCGTCGTTACCACAAGTTGTTGCCCATCCGGGGTGAATCCAATTTGCCCCGGCGATGTCAGGAAATTGGTCACCGGTGCCAGCCCGAGCGAGCGCGTTGAACCGCTAATGGGTTGCAATTGCTCGTCGTCGATACGATAGCCGTGCACACTACCGGTGCCTTCCGCGTTCAGCACGTACGCCAGATTGTGATGGACCGTGATGCTCGCCGGAAACACGCCATCGGAGCCGACCACGTGGCGCTCCGACAGGCGGTTGCCCTCAATTTTGAAGCTGTAGACAGTGTTGCTGCCAGCATTGACGCCGAGCAGCAGTCCGTGCGCAGCGTCATAGACCAGCGAGTTCTGTGACGCGAGCGGATCGACGACTGCGCCTGGAACCTGGCCGCCCCGGCCGCCGGTATCGTATGTGCCAGCGAGTGTCAACGTACCGTTTGCGGAGCGCTGGTACGCCAGGATCTGGTTGTGCGTGGGGTCGTTGGTTTGCACGAAAACGGCATGTGCGCCGCCGTCGCCGCGCTGATCGTCGTCGCGTTCCTGGGCCAATGCGCCCGCGGCAGTGCCGCCGAGCAAGGTTGTTGCGAGCAGCGTCGCTGCTAGCACACGGCGCGGATATGTGATGGTAAACACGAGTGAAAGAACTCCTGTGGCCTGATTGACGCGTCATCCGAGACAGTAACCAGCCAAGCCACGGCAACGGCTAACGAAACGTACGGCCGCGTTTCTCCACCTGTTCTCGACCCCGGGTGCCGCCTCAGAGTTGCTCATGGACGTGCCGAACAGGCACACTCTGCCGACCTCGTTCCCACGTTGGGTTGGCTAGCCCTGGCCTCGAGCCGCAGCCGACCCGTGCCGCCGCGCGGTCCCGCCTGCACGCCTGACCCCCAATTCTGGCGTGCCCGCCGGGCTCATCCTATCCGCCGGCGAGCTTCTCTCCCCCTTAGAAAGGTGTCGGAACTTGCCGACCCTGCGCTCCATCGCGCTTCCACTCATAACGCTATATGTGACTTTGCAGCCCGTCGCTGCGCTGGCCTGGGATGGCCCCGCTGGCTCGCCCCCCGCCTGGCAACCGCATTGGGTGCAGACCGTCGACCAGGTCGACGTATTCGCCCACGCTGAGGGTGACCTGACGTTCGGGCAGGTCCCGCCAAACCGCTACTTCCGCGTTGATGCCCCTGAACAGCAGGGCCGATTGTGGGTCTACAACCCGCTCGCTGAAGGGTGGGGTTGGCTGCCGCGGACAGGTACCAAACCCGTTGACGAACCGACGATCGAACAGGTCCAGGCCAGTGCTGGGCCGCCAGATCCACGAACGTACCTGTACCTCACGGCGCCCGAGCTGGCACCGCGACTCGATTGCATTATTGCCAATGAGAGTGGTTGGGACCCGACTGCGCAGAACCCGCGTAGTCGCGCGGCAGGGCTGGCGCAGTTCCTGCCATCAACCTGGGCGACGACGCCAGAGGGTCAGCGCGGACTGTCATCATTCGAGCCGCTGGCCAGCATCGACGCGGCGATCTGGCTCGCGCAGACCAAAGGCCTCACGCAGTGGCAGGTCTACCTGCAAGGACGCTGCCACTAACCCGGTTGCCACGTTCGCGCTCGTGCGCTGTCTCGCTCCGCGATCAGGAAGTGGTTGGCATTGACCTGGAGCCACGGGCCAACGGTCCCGTCGGGCCACTGGACGCGAACGCGCGCACCAGCGGCTGCGGCGATGCCGAAGTGTGTCCAACCCAGCTGACCACCAGCATGCCCGCCACCGATCGTCAGCTCGCGGCGCTGCGTCGTACGCCCCACCTGGACCTCGATCCAGGCTCCAATCGCGTCTACATTCGGTCCGGACTCCACCGCCCGGATCGCGAGCCAGTTGCCCAGCGGTGCTGGCCGCGCGGCATCGCCTGCGCCGACGTTCCGCCACAGCCGCACGGGGCCACCGTAATTGACTTCCACCAGATCGAGCAGTCCGTCCAGATTGAAGTCGACCAGCGCGGCTCCCCGCCCGCGATCGAAATTCAGGATGCCAGCCGCGTCGGCGGATTCCTTGAATGTGCCATCCGCCTGGCCCAGCAACAAGTTGCTGGGATCTCGATTGGCGAAGTCCGGCATGGTACTCACGTTGCCCTTCGAAATGAACAGGTCGACGAACCCGTCGTTGTTCACGTCCTGGAACTCCGGATGCCACGCCGTCGAAGGCAATACATCGCCAGCCGTAAAAGGCTGAGCCGCCGTGACTCCACGCTTGAGCGCGATATCACGATACGTCGGCTGGGCGGCGCCCGCGGTCAATGTCTGGAGCTTATTGTCGCCCATGCTGGTGAGCAGGACGTCCGGGTAGCCACGACCGGTGACGTCGTAGCTGGCGATGCCCATGCCCCAGATCTGCATCGTTACCCAGCCTTCTTCAGCGGTGTACAGACGCGGCGAACCGATCGCGTCCATTCGCCACAACTGCTCCTGACCGTTAATGTAGTACTGACGGTCGTTGCTCATTCTCAAGTCACGCCGACCGGACCGATCCCAGTCGCTAAAGAGAAGGGAAAGCGCGCAGTACCCCGGTGCGAGGGGAGCGGCCGAGGCGTACCCGGATCCAGCTGGTTTCGGTCGGACCAGGCTATTGTCGGCGCACTGCTCCAACGGCGAACCGGCCGCATCGAGTCGCAGGTAGTGGCCGAATGCAAGTGTCGGCAAACGGGCGGCGCCCTCCCACGTGGCGCTGAACGCGGTCGTCCACGCCGAGCCGCCGTCGAATGCCCACGCCTCGTTCGCTCGCTCGAAACGACACTCGCCCAGACCCCGGAGCAGCACGGCTTCGCCGTTGCGCAGTACGACCAGGTCGACCAGTCCGTCGCCATCGATGTCGATGGGGTACGCTCCGTTGACGTCAATCAGATCGGTCACGGGATTGGCCAGTCTGGTGAATTGCAGCGCGCCACCGATGGGACTGTCGTTGCGGTAGAGTGCGCCCGGATTGCTGCCTCCAGCCAGGTACAGATCCGGCTTGCCGTCGCCATCGCAGTCGAATGCCGCGACACCCCCGCCTACGGCGAATGTCGCACCGCCACCGTAGCTGTGGTCGATACCGCTGCTATCTGTTTCATCCGCGAAATGCGGCGATCCCAGGGCGATTGTCGGTGTTTCATCGACCGGGTGAATGCACGTGACGCCGACGAGGGTCAGTGCCAGTGCTAGCGAGGTCACCGTAGCGCTGCTCAGCATCCTCTCACGGTGACCGACCGGCGAGCCATCCATAATAGGCGCGAGCGCGCGTCCAGGCCGCTTGCCCGCATTCGGCGCCGACTCTACGGCCGGTGAGATCGTCGGCTGAAATGTGGATACCGCCGTAGATCCGCGAGAGGCCAGCTTGATCGGCGGCGTCGAAGTAAGTGGCCCATTGGAGCACGACATCGTGAGTCGGCCCAGCCTCGAACTTGAGCACGCCCGGGTGGATGGTCCAGTCGCTGACACCACCTGGGAAGTACTCGCTACCCGTGATGCCGCTCAGCACTTCGGCGGCCGCTCGACTGAATGTGCTGTGCCCCGAGAAATACCCGGCAAATGAGGGAGTCACAAACGTCGGAGGCTGGTACGGAACCCAATCCACCGCCAGAATCCATTGCACGCCTGCCGTCTGCGTGTGCGGATCTGCTGGACTCCCTGCCCACGCCCTGATGGCGACCTGCCCCTCGTGGCCAGCGAGTGCAGCATGCCGGTGCCCGGCCGCCGTCGTTTCAGCCGTCACCAGCTCCACCAGGCCGGGCACAAGCGGCAATCCCTCAGGA
>DASYKL010000264.1:0-5464 GCA_035995405.1 Chloroflexota bacterium | reverse complement strand
ACACCATCGATGCCATCGAACAGGCGCACGCCACGAGCAGTACCACGCGTGGCGGTGGTGGCGCGAGGCGCCGGGCTTTTCGCAACGCTTCGCCCAGCTGGGCCCGCGACTCCCGACGTCAAGTTGCGCCGACGCGTACCGGCCCCCGCGGCGCGAGCACGCGCTCGGCGAGGACGGTGTCCATGTATTCGACGAGCG
This sequence comes from Chloroflexota bacterium, assembly GCA_035995405.1. GTDB lineage: Bacteria > Chloroflexota > UBA6077 > UBA6077 > CF-72 > CF-72. The sequence goes on along the minus strand of DASYKL010000264.1, from coordinate 5,266 downwards.
AGACGAGCCGGCCGTCAGCACCGAAGCGGCAGACGTAGCAGTAGTCGTTGTCGTAACGATCGCCGGCGCGCGTCAGCATGATGCAGGCGAGCGAGCGACGGCCTCGAGGCAAGGAACTCTGCGGGGCCAAAGCGCCGATGGTTCGAAAGCAGCCCATGACCACTGCAAGGGAGCGTGACCTGTCAAGGCCAAGTTCAGATGTCGTATCGCCGGCAAAGTTGAAATGTCGCATCCGGAGGCCGTCGTGAGCCTCGGTGCAGACTTATCCCCCGGCGGCGTGGCGACTGCCACGCAGACGCCGACGGGGGGTAAGTCGTCTTAGACGCCTAAGCGTTGAGCGCGAGGAGGCGAGGGCAGTCGGCGTCACGCGGCCTGCCTCTGCACCGCGGCATTCATATCGTCCAGCGTGAACTTGCTGATTCTCTTCTTGCCGATGTCAGCGCGTTTCTGGCGCGGCTTTGCTCCGGAGTTCGTCCGAGAAGGCATGCTCTGGGAGCGCCGATCGTCGCGTTGCGACTGAATGACTTGCGCGACGCGCAACGCATGGCCGAGCCGCTTGTTCTCGACAATGGCGCCGGCGTCGATAAACGGCAGCTCGTCGAAGCGGACGTACTCCACGCTCAAGCCATCGGCGCGCAGCTCGATGCGGCGATCGGGGTACTCGAACACCTCGATGTAGCGATGGATCAGCTTCCTGGCGTCCGCCGTATCGGGCAGCAGGTAGCGCACGCGGTCGTGCTGCAAAGTCAACGACGATGACACCTTACGCTCAACGCGCCAGGTGAAGATCAGATCCAGGTCCTCGTCGGCTCGGACCGGCCGATGCGCGTCGAAGTCGCTCTTGGGCGGCTTGCCGAAGCGCTTGTTGAAGTCGGCGACGAAGCGTGGGGCATAGGCATTGGCCGCCTCGCGCGAGCTGATGCCGCGCAGGCGAAGTTCCTTGACCAAGCGGTCCTGCAGGGTCAGATTCGCCCGCTCGACGCGCCCCTTGGCTTGGCTGGAGTTGGCGCACCAGCTGTCGATGTTGAGCTCGTAGAGCACCCGTCCGAACTGGGTGACGGTGCGGCCACCGCACTCGACCGAGTCCCGGGTCGGCCGGAACACGGATGCCTTGTCGCTGTAGAACGCGACCGGCTTGCCATGGCGCTCGAGGTAGGCGCGAGTCGCCTCGAAGTACGCGAAGCTCGACTCGGTCGGCACGAAGTGCAGCTGCATGAGCCGGCTCGTCGCGTCATCGATGTAGACCAGCAGCGTGCAGGCCTCGGCCCGGCCCTCGAACCGACAGGCGTGGTCGCTGCCGTCAATCTGGATCAGCTCGCCGACGCAAGCTCGGCGGTTCCGCGGCTGGTGGATCTGGGCTGCTCGCTGCCGGCGAGGCTTCCACAGGCCAGCCTCGATCATCAGCTTGCGGATCGTCTCCTTGCTGAGGCACATGCCGTGCAGTTCACGCAACTTCTCGCAAGCCAGCGTCGGGCCGAAGTCTGCGTACCGCTGCCGGATCAGGGCGAGCGCACGGCTGGCCACGCCGGCACTGAGTTGGTTGTTGCTGGGCCTTCCGTGCCTGGCCGAGACCAACGCCTCGGCTGCGCCGGCTTCGTATCGCTTGACGAGTCGCTCGACCTGGCGGCAGCTGATCCCGAGTCCTTCGGCAGCCTGGCCGACCCGCAGCATCCGGTCGACAACGCGTTGAATGGTCTTCAGTCGATCGAGCTCGCGCATGCTCATCGTGATGCTCGTTGCAATCCTCGACATCCTCGTCCCCAGTAGCGCTGGGAACGATCTTGGGCGACATCTCAACTTTGCCCAAAAGCGACATTACAACTTTGCCTCTACATGACCTTCAGCGGCAAGGTGCAGCTATGTCTACTGACCCAGCGCCGGCCCCTGTGGTCGCAAGCGGGGCTGCTTTCGGCCAAATTGCAGTCGCTTTTGAGTGCCGGCTTTGGCGATGAAGTCACCCTCGCCGTCCTGTCATTGGCCGCATCGGTTGTCTACAAGGGTTGTCGTCGCCATTGAGGGTTGTGGGTCTCACGAGACAGGCGCGCGACGCATCAGTGCGATCAGCAAATCGAGAGTGCCGGTCATGGCCGCTGCTTCTTCGCCCGCCCCGACGCCCCACTGACCAAGGTGTCCATCGTGCTGCATGCGGGCCAGGCCGTAGACCGTTGCCCGCGAAAGGAGGGCCAGTGCCGCCACCCCGTGCACGGCATCTACCTCGCCCTGTCTCTGCGCCTCAGCCAGCGTCTGCTCGGTCAGTTCGCGCACCTCGCCGATGCTGTTGCGCAGCGCCATCGAGCCGTCCAGATCAATCTGGTCTCGCGCTGACACGATCTTGAAGTGCGAAGGATGGCGCATCGCCCAGTGCAGATAGCCGCGGCCCAAGGCACGAAGACGCTGTAGTGGCGAGCCCCGACCCCGGCCGATCGACTTGCGCACCTCGATGCGCAAGCGCTCGCCGGCCTCTTCGGCGAGCGCGGTCATCAAGGCACGCCGGTTCGGGAAGTGGCGGAACGGTGCCCCCGGCGACACGCCGACCAAGCGCGCGGCCTCGCGCACGCTCACTCGCTCGGGCCCATGGCGCTGCGCCAGCTCCAGCGCCGCCTCGAGCAGGGCCCGCCGGAGGTTGCCGTGGTGATAGCTGCGCGCCGATGTCGACGCACCGGCTGGTGGTTCGGTCTTCGCCTTGACCATGTAAGCACCCCGTTGCGCGGCTGGACCCGCGGTTGCACGAAATGTAATCTGCGTTCACATCCACTTGGAGCGCCTGTCGAGACCCCATGAACCGAACTCCTCCCTTTTTCAACCGCGCCTGGTTGCAGGGCTGGCCTCTGCTTGGCACCCTGACCGCCGGGCTGCTCCTGACGGCTCTCGCGGTGTTGGCGCTGGGGCCCGATGCGGACGGCGTTCGGCAGTTGATTCGTGTGACGGCGCGCAGCTCCTTCCTGCTGTTTCTCTTGGCATTCACGGCGTCGGCCACTGTACGCCGCTGGCCGGGCGCCTTCAGTCGCTGGCAGCTTGCCAATCGACGCCAGATCGGGCTGGGCTTCGCGGTCTCGCACACCATCCACGCGGCCGCCATTGCGGGCTTCGCGTGGATCGATCCGTCGGGCTTCCATGCAGCGACCAGCCCGGGCAACTTCGTCTCAGGCGGCTTGGCCTACGTGTTCATCGTTCTGATGGCCGCCACGTCATTCGACGGCGCGGTGCGCTGGCTCGGCGCCAGGCGTTGGCGGCTGCTGCACCTGGCCGGCCTCTACTTTCTGTGGATCAGCTTCTTGATCACCTTCGGAAAGCGCATCCCGATGTCGGCGGGCTACGTGCTGCCCGTGGCCGTGCTCCTGGCCGCGTTTGCACTGCGGCTTTGGCCGCAACGGGGTGCGCTGCAGCTGTCCACGCCTCGTTAAGGCGAGCTCGGCGCTTGGCGTGCCGCAACGCCAAAGGCGCCGGCCCCGACCGAAAGGATCGATCAGCTCCGTGGCTACGCGCGACGGCGGTCCATGACCCCCAAAGCATTCCCGTCACGAACTGCTGCGGACATTGGTCGTGCCGGGCGGTTTTATTTGTGCCGCTGCTTTTTCGATGCTGATGTGTGGCTGTCTGAACCTCGACGGCGTTGTCGCCAGGCACGGCCCGCAACCGTTTCACTGAAAGGGCTCGACCACCTCAATGCTTGGTCCGGACCGTCCAAATTGCTTAGCGATCTCGAACGTTGAGCGCTTCCAACCTTTAATACCCCCTGAGGGCACACTGTCACGGACGCCCAATGCCCGCACACCTAGTTAACAGGCGGTGAGCTACGCCCGCATTGGAGCAGATGAGCGGCAGGCCGCTGCCGGCATCAGCCGCTGCTGGCCGCAGGCGGCTTCCGGCATCTGCTCACGCGTCGTCGCGTCATTGGCGGGTGGCGTTTGGGGCGGCATCAACGAGCCGTCCGCGACGCCTACCCACGGCAATCTTGGAGCCTCGAGAGTGCCTCGGTGGCCGGCGTGCAGTGCGAACGGCTTGCCGCGCGATTTGCGGACCGCGGAAGGCTCGAATGTGGACACCTGGTCGTGATCCCGCATATGAGGGGTCGAGGCGACTTCTGCCGCCAGGCCCGTTGCGCGACTGCCGCTCGTGTGGTCTGATCACTTGGCGACGTCGTGCTCCCTGGTCCAACGTTCGCGCCCTCGCGTTCGGGCACATATACCAACACCCTTGAACTGGAGACTCCAATGAACCGCCTCGCGACGATCGTCATGTCTGCTTCGCTGTTGGCTGCCTCTGCGGCCCAAGCCAATTTGCTGACCAACGGCAGCTTCGAGGCGGGAGCCTTCGTCAACCAAGGCAACGACACCATGTCGCTGGCGCCAGGCTCGACTGTCATCACAGGTTGGACGGTCGTCACCGACACTACGGCCTGGATCGGACCCACAAATCCGTTCGGCCTGAGCGCCAGCGAGGGCAGCTTCTTTCTCGACCTGACCAACTACGAGTTCGGCGCGCCGTTCGCCGGGATGTCCCAAGTGATCACCACGACGCCGGGCGCCACGTATTCGCTGACGTTCGACCTGGGTGGCTCGAACTTCTGGGGGCGGCCCGACGCGATCACGGCCAACGCGGCGGGGACATCCGCCACTTTCACAACGCCTTCTACGGGCACCAACAACGACTGGTATCACGAATCGATGCAGTTCGTCGCCACGTCGACATCGACCACGATCCTGCTGCAGGGCGCCGTCGGACAGAACTACATCGGTCTGGACAACGTGTCGGCCGACCTCGTCTCCGCGCCGGTCCCGGAACCGGGCACCTGGGCGCTCATGGTTGCGGGTCTTGCTGCGCTGGGTAGGGTCGCACGGCGCCGCGGCCGAGCGTAACAGGGCTTCGGGTCCTGTCGCCACAAGCCCTGGATCCTCGGCGAAGCCCGTCGGAAGGGTCGAGATTCAGCCGGTTGGCGACCGGGAGGCGTCAGGCTTTTGCCTATCGACCGCGCCGGCCGGGCCCTCGCACAGGGTCATGAACGGTTTGCGCCCGTGGGGCGACGTTCTACGTGTGGAAGAAGAAGTACAGCGGCATCGAGCCCTCTGAGCTGCGACGGTTGCGCCAGCTCGAGGAAGAGAACCGTAAGCTCAAGCAGATCGCCGCCGACCTGAGGTCTGGACAAGGCGATGCAGGCGCCGGGCTTTTTGCCAACGCTTCGCCCAGATCGGCCCGCGACTCCCGACGTCAAGTTGCGCCGACGCGTACCGGCCCCGGCGGCGCGAGCACGCGCTCGGCGAGGGCG
>DASYKL010000263.1:0-6687 GCA_035995405.1 Chloroflexota bacterium | reverse complement strand
CGGCCTGCTGCTGACCGTGGGCCTGGGCCTGGCGTGGACGCTGAACCTGATCTCATTCGACCTGTTGTGGGGCTACTCGCCGCTGAACGTCCACGTCATCGTCGGCATCGCCGTGGTGCCTTTTGTGGGCTGGCACATGGTGTTGCGGCGCCGCGCCAACCGCGTTAGCGCCCCGTTGTTCTCGCGGCGTGCGCTCTTACGTGTAAGCGGTTTAGGTGTGGCAACGCTCGTGGGGTGGCAGGTAATCGAGCGGTTCGCCCCTGCCGTGCGTTTGCCCACGGGCTCGAAGCAGACGGTGTCGTTATCGGGCAACGCGTTTCCCGCGGAGATCTGGCTCTTTGATGGTGTCCCGTCGCTGGACGCCGAGACGTGGAGCATTGAGATCCTGGGCGAACGACTCAGCCTCGCGGACCTCAGCGGGAGGTTCGCGCGGCGTGAGGTGCAGGCGGTGCTGGATTGCACCAGTGGCTGGTGGTCCGAGCAAGTCTGGTCCGGCCTGTCGTTACGCGAGGTCGTCAGGGCAGCCGAAACGCGCGATGTGGTCGTGACATCGCTGACGGGTCATCGCATTGTGTTGCCGGCGGCTGACCTGAACCAGTCGCTTCTGGCGACGCACGTGGGCGGCGAAGTCATTTCGCCCGGGCACGGCTTCCCGGTACGGCTGGTCGTGCCAGGGCGGCGTGGCTATTACTGGGTCAAGTGGGTCGCGCGTATCGACATCGCGTAGAGCGACGCGGCTAGAGCGACGCGGCGCGACTGAGCGCCGGGAACAGCGGCTTCAGTGCACCGTAAGCAGCCTGGTACACGCCAAACAACTCGTCGTACACCTGCCGATGGACCAGCCGTGGCTCGAGCACTTCGCCTACCTGGACCATTTCTTCAGCAGCCGTGGACAGGTCGGGATACAGCCCGGCGCCCAGCGCGGCGCAGATCGCATCGCCCATCAGCGCGACCTCGGGTAAGCGGGGCACGCTGACCGGCAGACCCGTGACGTCAGCTTTGATCTGGTTCCACAAGCGACTTTGCGCCTGACCGCCGCAGACCCGCAACTCGTCGATACGGGCGCCCAGATTCAGGATCGCATCGCTCATCAGGCGAAGCTCGTAGGCGGTGCTTTCGAGCACGGCGCGGGCGAGGTGGGCTGGGCCGTGGCCGAAGGTAAGGCCGATGATGGCCCCACGGGCGGTCGGATCCCAGAGCGGCGAGCGCTCGCCGGCCAGGAAGGGTAAGCAGACGAGTCCATTGCCACCGGCGGGTGCATTTTCGGCCAGGGCGAGGGCCTGCAGGAGATCGCCTTGTGTGGCGACGCTGGCCCACCAATCCATGGCTCGGCCGCCGGCGACGAAGGCGCCGCCGACAATGAAGGTGTTGGGCACCAGGCCAGGCCAGCAATCGACGCCAGGTGCCGACAGGCGCTCGGGCCAGCACAGGGCGAGGCCGCCCGCCGCGCCGCCCGGGTCGGTCGCCCGGCCCACCACACTGCCCGACGCGCCGACAATGCTGCCGACCCCGTCGTTCATGCCGCCAACGATACGAATGCCGCTCGGGATACCAGCTTCTTCAGCCCAGTGACCACCGGTCTCGGCGTATGCCACACCAGCATCAACTGCTGGCGGAATCAAGCGGCTGTCGCCCAGACCGGCCGCTTGCAGCCAGTCGCGACGCCAGACGACGTCGCCCGCAAACGTGGATGCCGCTGCCACGCGGCCACCCCCGAGACGGCCGGCGATGAAGTCCCAGGCCTGCAATGCCCAGCGGGCGCGGGCGACGTTCTGCGGCTCGTGCTGGCTGACCCACAACAAACGCGGGACGAGTGAGAACGAAGCGCGGTCTGAGCCCAGAATTTCCGACAGCTTGGTGCTCTCGCGCGTCGAGCGTGTATCCATCCAGGTTAGCGCCGGTCGCACCGGGCGGCCATCGGCGTCGACCAGGACGAGCGTCGGACCCTGACCGCCGACACACACCGCTTTGACGTGCTGCAGGTCCAGATCGGTGGCGGCCTCGCGAATGGCAGCGGCCGTCGAGCTCCACCACTGCTCGGGGTCTTGCTCAGCGGCTTCGCCCGCGACATGCACCAGGTCGTACGCCCGTCGCGAGAAGCTGAGCAGACGGCCGTCACCCGCGAATACGCCGACCTTGACCGACGACGTCCCGAGGTCGAGGGCAAGCAGCTCGGCGTGCAGCACCGCAACAGGGTAGCCGGTTCGGCGGCCGTCGGACCTGTTCCGAGCATGCTGCGAGAGCGCTTATGGTCCTCTTACGGAACGCTGTCGGCTGTCTAACAGTTCACCAATCAGCCTCTAATACGCCGCGGACGAAGATAGATACACGAAACCACCGAAACAAGGGAGGAGAACGAAAAACCCATGGCTATCGATCTCTGGCGCACCCGCCCCTACTCGTCTATGAACGCCCCGCTGCGGCAATGGGTTGATCGCGTATTTGATGAAGCGCTCTCGCGTGACGGCGGGCAGGGCAATGGCAGCGCAGGCTTCCAATCATTGCCCGTGAACGTCTGGGAGACGCCTGAGGGCTACCAGGCTGCATTGCTAGCGCCTGGCCTCGACCAGGAAACGCTGAACGTGACGGTCCACGATGACACGCTGGTTATTGAGGGCGAGCTGCGCTTCGCGGTGCCCGATGGCGCCAAGCCGATCTGGCAGGAGTTCGGCGCGTCGAAGTTCCGCCGCTCGCTGCGTCTTGGTTCGGCAGTTGATCCGGCCCGCGTCGAGGCGATCTACAAGAACGGTCTCCTGCTGGTGACGATGCCGAAGGCGGAGCATGCCAAGCCGCGCCAGATCCGGGTCCAGGTCGGCGCGGAGTCTCCCACGAAGTAACTGCTCCTTTGGAGCGCGACAGCGCGACAGCAAAGGAAGAGGCGCCGGTCCCCAGGGGGCCGGCCCTTTTTGCTGTAATGACCTGTGGCCAAAAACCGAATCTCCACGGGTAACCCGACCTCACGGGTGGTCGTGGGGCTCGGCAACGCTGAACGGCAATACGCTCGCACGCGGCACAATCTCGGCGCGCGCGCCGTTGCCGAAGCGATTGAGCGGCTCGGCCTCAAGGCCACGCCGGGCCTGGTCCCTGTGCCACTGAGTCGGTCGGGGTTGGTGCTGCCCAACGGCTTTATGAACGACAGCGGACAGGTTGTGCTCAAAGCGGTCGAACGCTGGCGGCCGACCGCGGACGGGCTTCTCATCGTGCATGACGATCTGGACTTGCCGGTTGGCGAAGTCCGTGAGCGCAACGGGGGTGGCCACGGCGGTCACAACGGGTTGCGCGACATCATGCAGCGCCTGGGCACGGGTGACTTTCAGCGGCTCAGGCTAGGCATCGGTCGCCCGCCAGGCAGCAAAGATCCAGCCGAGTACGTCCTGGCCAGTTTTCGGCCTGAAGAGCGCGAGGACATCGATGCGGCGATCGATCAGGCGGTCGAGCTCATCATGCGCTTCGTTGCAACGCCGGCAAGCGTCGGTGCGCCCAGTGCGCCAGCGCCACTACGGCCACGCTGACGGCACAATCGACGGCCCAGCGCGCCAGCATGGGCAGCTCGGCCATCCTGCTAACCAGGGCGTCCTCCTGGATCATCTCGCAGCCGGTCCAGGCCAGGACCAAGGCGCCGAGATACGCCAGCCACCAGAGTCGATCGATCAGGCTGGCGAAGATGCTGCCGCCGAGCATGACGATGGCCATGCTGACCACCAGGCCGAAGATCAGTAAGACGACATCGCTATTCGAGGCGGCGGCGACGCCGAGCACGTTGTCCAGGCTCATCACGAAGTCCGCCACCAGGATGGTGCCGATCGCGCCGCGCAGGGTGGACGCTTGCCTGGGCTTGCCATCGTCGGACTGTTCGACCTCGAGCAAGCGGTAGGCGATCCACAGGAGCAATAGCCCGCCGATGGCCTTCAGGGCGGGCAGGTCGAGGAGCAGTGCGGCTACGGCGGTCAGTGCGATGCGCAGGACGAGGGCGGCCAGTCCGCCGAACAAGATGGCCATTTGCCGCTGCCGCCTCGGGAGCGGGTGGGCGGCCATGCCGATGACCACGGCGTTGTCGCCGCTGAGGACGAGATCGATCAGGATGATCTGAACAATGCGTGCGAGCAGGTCACCCGAGAACCACACGTCCCGGAGTGTACGGACGGACGGGCAATTCGGTCGCCGCGGGCTCTACCCCGCCCTGTGGCACGCGCATGCGGCGCAGTACGAAGTAGGCCGTGAATGCGGCACACACGTCGAACACCGCGGCAATGGCAAATACGCCCGACCAGCCGAGGTTGGGCACGCTGAGCCTTGCCGCGAAAGGCGTCCAGACGTCAGGCAGGACGGTCAACACGAGGCCGTAGACGATCAGGATGGCGCCGACGCTGTACAGGACCGCGCGGCTGGTCGAGCCAAGGGTCAGGCGCAACACCGTTGGGGCGATGAAGAGCGTGAAGAACACGATGAGCCCACCCAACAGCAGCAAGAGGTCTGCCCTGAAATCAAAGGCTTTGCCGGCGGCGAGGGCTGAGCCGATGGGCACGAATACCGAAGCTGTGCCTTTGGCTGTGTAGAGGAAGCCGTAGTTGGTCGTGGCGTACTTGCGACCGAACAGGTCGCCGGATGTCGCTGGCATCAGCGAGTAGATCTCGCCCCAGCCGAAGAAGGTGAACGCGCTGAAGACGACAAAAAGGATCGGGTCGCGCGCAAAATTGATCAGGCCAAAGATGGCCAGGGCTTCCAGGCCAAACGCGATGGTCATCGTCTTCTCGCGGCCGATGTGGTCGGAAATCCACCCCCAGAACGGACGGCAGAAGCCGTTGACCACGCGGTCAGCGGCGAGGGCGAATTGCAGCGCTGGCAATGCCACCCAGAACAGGCTGACGGGGATTTTGTCGACGCCGAAGTCGCCAGCCATCGGGCTCAGCTGAGCGGTCGCCATCAGACCACCCGTGGCGACCATGGTCATCATCAGGTACATGACCCAGAATTGTGGCGTGCGGGCCATTTGGGGCGGCGTGAAATCGCGTCGCGACTGGCGTGTGGCGGCGGCCAGCCGATTCGCCACCTGGTCCCAACCTGGTGGTGTCCAGCCCGGACTGGGCGCTCGCAAGAACAGCGCGGCGATCACGACGACGAGCCCCTGGATGATGCCCCACTGGATGAACGCGGCCTGGTAGCCGGCGGTGTCGATCATGCTAGCGATCGGTGCGACGGTCAGCGCCGAACCTGCGCCAAAGCCAGCGGCCGTCAGACCAGCAGCGAAACCGCGGTGATCAGGGAACCACTTGAGCGCGCTACCGATGGCGGTGCCATAGACGATGCCCGCGCCGAGTCCGGCGACGGCGTACGCGCCATACAGCGCGCTGAGGGAGTTGGCATAGCCACTGCCGACCCAGCCCAGTCCAGCCAAAACACCGCCGACCATGACCAGTAAGCGAGGCCCGAATCGGTCGACGAGGATACCTTCGAATGGTACGAGCCAGGTTTCCAGCAGGACGAAGACGGTAAACGCGACCTGAATGAGGGTGGTGTCCTGGCCCAGCTGTTTCGACAGAGGGGGCACGAACAAGGTCCAGCCGTATTGCAGGTTGGCGACAGCCACCATGCTGATGACGCTGAAGGTGAGAATCAGCCACCGATTGCCCATGCCAACCTCCCCGGCGCTTTGGACCAATGGTCTAACCTATAAGCGAAGCCTCCACCGTTGTAGATCGTGTCGGGCGGGGTGTCAACAGCGTCGTTAGCGGACAGCGGCTGCCGTGGCGGAGTCCTGGCCGCCAACTTCTTCCCAGATCCGTCGATTCCTGGTCTCGGGGATGAAGAACCAGCCGACGACGGCGGTGATCACGGCGACAGTGATGGTGTACGCCAGGCCGGCGTACAGGTTGCCGTTGGGGTCATTACCGGGGTTCCAGCCGCGCAGGTCGAGCCCGAAAAATGGCTGGAAGCCTGCCCCGGCGACAGTCGCCGCTACCAGGCTGGTGTAAATGAAAGGCAGCCAGCCACCGAACTCGCCATTACCCAGGTGGTAGGGAATGGACAGCGACGTGTAGCGGACTTTGGCGGGGAAGAACTCCACCAGGAAGGCGGCGATTGGGCCGTACACCATGGTGACGAACAGCACCTGGATGAAGACCAGAATCGCTTCGACCAGGATGTTCGGGTTGGACCCGGTGATCTTGCCCGCAGCATCGTAGGTCACGTTGGCGTTGGCCACCATGGCCTGGTAGATGGGTAAGTAGCTGATCGCCGCCAGGGCGCACCCACCCAGGATGATCGGCTTGCGGCCGATCCGATCGGACAGCCAGCCAAAGAACAGGAACAACGGTGTGCCGACGACGAGCGCCAGCATGACGATCGTGTAAGCGGCTTGATATGGCGCCTTGAGATAGACGGTTAGAAAGTTCAGCGCCTGGAACTGACCCTGGTACCACACGACCGCCTGGCCGGCGGTCATACCGACCAGTACCAGCAGGATGACGGCGACCTTGTTGCCGCCGAAGCTATCGCGCGCCCAGTCGCCCGTCGTCTGGCTCGTTTCGCCGGTCGCCTTCAGGCGCTGGAACAGGGGTGTTTCTTGCAGCTTCAGCCGAATGTAGACCGCGAAGAGCACCAGGACCGCGGACAGCAGGAACGGTACGCGCCAGCCCCAGGCCCTGTAGGTGTCCTCACCAAAGGCGACGCGGGTGATCAGGATAACGG
>DASYKL010000262.1:0-3026 GCA_035995405.1 Chloroflexota bacterium | reverse complement strand
AACGCGTTGTTGCCGGTCATCACGCTGGTTGGGAGCCAATTCGGCACGTTGCTGACGGGCGCCGTTTTGACTGAGATCATCTTCGCCTGGCCTGGGCTTGGCCGGCTGCTGTACGACGCAACGCTCGCGCGCGATTACCCCTTACTCATGGGAATCTTTCTTCTCGCGTCAGTGAGCGTTATCGTTGCCAACCTGACGGTGGACTTGTTGTACGGATGGCTCGATCCGCGCGTCCGGCTGCAATGACGCGCCCGCGTTCTAGATTGCAGCCGGACACCATGGGAGTGCTGGGCGCGGTCCTCGTCACCGGGGTCGCAGGCCTGGCGCTCGGCGGCCCGATCCTCATGCAGGGTAACCCGCTCGCCGGGGCCGGCGCTGCGCTGCAGGCGCCGGGCGGCGCGCATCTGCTTGGCACCGACGACCTGGGCCGCGACGTGCTGCTGGGAGTCGTGTACGGCGCACGAGTCTCCCTATTGGCTGGCGGAATCGCCGCGCTGACCTCGGCGCTGCTCGGAACGGCGGTTGGCGCCGCGGCGGGATTCTATGGTTCGCCGCTGGATGACGTGCTTATGCGTTTGACGGAAGCAGTCCAGGTCGCTCCGCGTTTCTTTCTCGCGGTGCTCGTGGCAGCGCTATTTGGTCCAAGCCTGTGGTATCTGGCGCTTCTGCTCGGATTGACCTTCTGGCCGCAGACGGCGCGGCTGTTGCGCGCACAGGTTTTGTCATTGCGGCAGCGCGAGTACGTCGTCGCTGCGCGCGCCGTCGGACTCACACCAGGCCGCATCCTGGTGCGGCACGTGCTGCCCAACGCCGCGTCGGTTGTTGTGATTTCGGCTGCGCTGCAGGTCGGTGCGGCAATTCTCGTCGAGGCCAGTCTCAGTTTTCTGGGCCTCGGTGACCGCAGCCAGATTAGCTGGGGGTATATGTTGAACAACGCCCAACCGTTTCTGCGCACAGCGTGGTGGATGTCGGTATTCCCCGGATTGGCTTTGGCGTTGACCGTACTTGGGACCAACCTGCTGGCGGATGGCTTGCAGGCCGCGCTCGACCCTCGCCTCGCCAGGCGCTAAGCTACTCGCACTCGCATATGAAAGTGGCTGTCGCGGGTAAGGGCGGAACCGGTAAGACGACTATCGCCGCCACGCTGGCGCGCTGCCTGGCCCGTCGCGGAAACCGCGTGCTCGCTATCGACGGCGACTCGAACCCAAACCTGGCGATGAGCCTCGGCGTCGATCCGGTGCTGGCAGACGCCATGCGGCCGATGCCAGCGCGCGCGACGATCGACGAGCAAAGCCTCATGAGCCTGATCGACGAGTACGCCATTGCCGGGCCCGATGGCATCCGTCTGGTGCTCGCGGCGAAGGTCGACCAGGCGGGTGGTGGTTGAACCTGCGGGCAGCATGCCACCGTGCGTGGCCTCCTGGGCGAAATTCTCAGCGCGCAAGCCGACATGACGGTCGTCGACATGGAAGCCGGTCTGGAGCACCTCTCGCGCTCAGGCGGCACGCTGCGCTACGTCGACCATCTGCTGGTCGTGGTCGAGCCGTACGCCAAGGCAGTTGAGACCGCTCGACGCACTGTGCGGCTGGCACACGAGCTGGGTATCGCGCGGGTCAGTTTGCTGGCCAGCAAGGTACGCGACGAGGCCGAAGTGGCCCTGCTTGACGCGCTGCGCGCCGAACTTGATGTCGAACTGATCGGGGTGGTGCCCTACGACGACGCGGCGCGGCTTGCCGACCGGGCCGGTCGCCCGCCGATCGAAGTGGCTCCAGATTGCCCCATGGTGAAAGCCGTCGCCCAACTCGCCGACAAACTCGCAACGGCCGACGCGGCAATCGTGTGAGAGTGGCCTTTGTGGGGAAAGGCGGCGCGGGTAAATCCGCCCTGGCCGGCACACTCTGTCGACATCTGGCGCGACGTGGCCAACATGTCCTCGCGCTGGACCTGGACACGATGGCCGGCCTGGCGTTGTCCGTCGGTCTGGGCACCGACAGCGCGCGACTCCCCCTGGGCCTGGCCGAGCATATCGAGGGCAAGGGCTGGCAGGTGAAAGCGGGCCTGCGCCCGGCGCGGCTGGTGGACCGCTTTGCGCGAACGGGGCCCGACGGCGTGCGCTTCCTCGAGCTCGGCAAGCTACCGGGTCAGGTGGAGCCAACCGTCACCGTCGCGTTCCGGTATTTGCTAGAGCGATTCCGCAGACGCGGCTGGAGCCTGGTGGCCGATCTGGCCGCCGGAACGCGCCAGCCGATGTTTGGTTGGGCAGGCTTCGCGCGCACGGTGCTGGTGGTGGCGGACCCGTCCAGCAAGTCGACGCTGACCGCGCGGCGGTTGGCGAAAGCCGGAGTGGGCACACACCTGGTGGCGAACAAGGTCCAGAGTCCGGCGGACCTGGCAGCCATCGAAGCCGCCGTCCCGCTGCCCCTCGTGGGCTGGGTTCCGTACGACGCCGGCCTGGCCGATGCTGAACGCCAGGGTCGCGCGCCGATGGATGCCGCGCCCGACGCGCCCGCCGTGCGTGCAATCGGCGAGTTGGCCGCGCGGCTACTGGAGTCGGCAGTGTGAAAATCGCTCTGATCGGCAAAGGTGGGAGCGGCAAGACCGCTATCGCGGGCATGCTGGCGAGGACATTCGCGCGCTCGGGGCGTGAGGTCGTCGCCCTGGACTGTGACGCCAACCCCAACCTCGGGATCTCGCTAGGCGTCGGTCTCGAAGCCACCGAACGCCTCGCCGCCATTCGCCAGTCCCTCGATGATGGCGACGCGGAGCATACGCCCGGCGTCGAAGAATTGCTCGAACGTTTCGGCGTGCTCGGACCTGACGGCGTGCGTCTGGCAGTGGTCACGCAGATCGATCAACCGAATCCAGGTTGACCTTGATGTGGAGTGTCACCTGAGCAGTTGCTCGGGCAGATCGAAGGCCACCGCGACGAGCGAGTGGTCGTAGCCGATATGGAGGCCGGTGCCGGCACGCTGACCCGCATGCCGCGGGGTTCCCTGGACATCGCGCTGCTGGTTGTCGAGGCGTCG
>DASYKL010000261.1:0-6466 GCA_035995405.1 Chloroflexota bacterium | reverse complement strand
GCTAGCCAGGCAAGGCCGTGGCGACCAGCCGAACGAGCCTCGTCCCTGACGCCGCGTTTACTCGCTGGCCGCGTAGGCGCCCGTCTCGCGGAGCGGATGCCAGTCCAGGTCGGCGTGCTGGCCACGCGTTTGGATCGGGCGGGCGTGGCTGGCAGAGTGACGACGAGCGAGCTGCTCGGATGGAAGGCGGCGGGTGTCTCGATCGGCGTCGTAATCGGCGTACTCAGCACCGTCCGCTATGGCGCGCTGGGTTTAGTCGTACTGCTCCTGACCGTGCTGATCGGCTGGTTCAGCATCGATGTCATGCTGGCGCGGTATCACGCTCGGCGTCGGCGCGAAATCCTGCGCGACCTGCCGACCGTGATGGACCTGCTGGTGTTGAGCCTCGAGGCCGGCATGGGTCTGGATCGCGCGTTGCGCACCGTCGTCCACGAATACCGCTCGGCATTGTCGCTGGAGATACGACGCGTGCTCAGTGACGTGGATCTCGGCGTCAGCCGCAGCGAAGCATTCGACAGGCTGGCTGCGCGAGTCGGGCTCGAAGACCTGCGCGTGCTGAGTCGCGCGATCATTCAGAGCGAAGAGCTGGGCGTCAGCCTGGTCAGCGTGATGCAGACGCAGGGCCGCGAGGTGCGGCTGTCCCGTCGTCGGGCTGCCGAAGCCGAGGCGATGCGCGCTCCGATCAAGATGTTGGTCCCGCTGGTCGTGTTCATCTTGCCGACGCTCTTCATGTTGTTGCTCGGCCCAGTTGGTTTGCGGACCGGCGCGGCACTGTCGGGAGCAGGTGGCCCGTGACGATGCAGGCCAACCCATCGTTGGCGGTTGTCGACCTGTATCTGTCGCGCGGACGGGTGCGTGCGGAGATACCGATGCAAGGCTTCACCCGTCTGTCCGACCTCTTTAACAACACCCCGGGGGACTTTCTGGCGGGCTGGATTCGGCTGGCGTCGATCGCCACTGAGGGAGGCGCTGTCCGGCGCGACCTGGTGGTGCGGTTGGCCGACGTCCGACTGGTGCGGCCGATCGACGAAGTTCCGACTCCTATCGTGCTCGACGCGATCCGCGAACGTCTGCCGGCGCGCGTTGTGATCGACATGGACGACTGGCAGGTCACCGGCGATCTGCAGCTCGTCGATCGCATCCGCTGGCTCGACTTTGTGACCGGCGTGCGCAATCGGTTTGTCTCGGTCAACAACGCCAGCATCCGTTTTGCCGGCGTGGCCGATCCACTCGAATGTCCGTTTGTCCTCATCAATGGTGCCCGGATCAGCGCGCTGTACGAGGTCGCCTGAAACCCTGTGCAGCTGTATCGCGCGGCGCTGGTGGTGATCAGTGCGGGGCTGCTGACGTTCGGCGTGGTCTTCACCGTGCTGCAAGTGACCCGCTCGGAAGCGGCTCCTGGTCAGGTGGCCGCGATCACGCCAGCTGCTGAACCAGCCGTCACCGTCCCGCGCCAAGCAGACTCAGTAGCGCCGATGGTGGCTCGCGGTCGCGCGATCGTGGGCGTACCGATCGGTGGCTCGGAGGCGTTGTTGCGAGACGTTCAGCAGGGCGATCGACTCGACGTCCTGGCCAGCGTGCCCTCCGCCGCGGATGGGCGACCCATCACCGCCGTGCTGGTTCGGGGCGCCACGGTGGTGCGGCCGGCCTTGAGCAGCGATCCGCTGTTGATTGACGTCTCGTCGGCAGACGCGATTGTCCTGGCCCACCTCGTCCTCGGCGGGACTCACCTGGGCTATGCCGTCTGGCCCGCCGGTGGTGGTACGCCATCGCCGCAGCAACCGCTCGACGAGCGCACCGCTCGGGCGTTACTCGGACTGGCCCCATCCCCAGAACCGACGGTGCCGCCCGCGCCGGCCGCCGCGACGCCTGCGCCGACGCCGGTGCCGCTGGCAACCGCGGTGCCGAGTCCGCCTGCTCTTGCCCCAACCAGCGGCTTCATCTACCAGGTCCAACCAGGTGAGACCTGGGATTCCGTCGCCAACTCGTTCAACATGTCGGCTGATGACTTGCGGCGATGGAACGAAGCCGCGCCGGATGTGACGCTTACGCCCGGAACGATATTGTTCGTGCCGCGCCGCGTGCCGTGATCAGCGCATGCGTGTGGCTGTTTCGCCGACTCGCAGACGGACCTGCTCCGCGACCGCGTTGAGCGCCCGTGCCACGGGCGACTTCGGCTGATGCAGGACCGGCGGACGACCCTCGTTGACCGCCTGCGTCAACTCGGGCCCAGCCGCGGGGATTTGCAACAACGACCGCGTACCGAGCAGGTTCGCGATGTCCTCGCTCGACAAGCCGGCCAGATTACTGGCGCGATTCAACACGAAGCACATGCGGTCATCCGGATAACCGAGCGTCCGCGCCACATGCAGAAAATGGCGGGCGCTGCGCAGCGCGCCAAGATGCGGCGTAACGGTCACCACGTACAGGTCGGCCAGGTCGAGGACGGCCAGCATGCGGTCGTCATAGGTCAGCGCGCAGTCGATGACGACCTGTTCGAACATCTGGGTGACGGAGCCGAGAATCGCGCGCACGTGCTCCGCCGTCAGTACTTCGGCTTGCTCCGGGTTGGTCGGGCGGGCCAGGACCTGGAGTCCGGAGGGGTGACTCACCATGACCTGACCGATCAATCGCGCATCGAGAGCATCGATGTGCGGCACCAGGTCGAGGACGGTTCGTTGGGGCTGGATGTCCAGGTGAATCGTCGTATCGCCAGTCAAAAAATCGGTATCGAACAGGGCGATCGAGCCAAGTTTGTGCTCACGGAGCAACAGCGC
This sequence comes from Chloroflexota bacterium, assembly GCA_035995405.1. Lineage (GTDB taxonomy): Bacteria > Chloroflexota > UBA6077 > UBA6077 > CF-72 > CF-72. The sequence continues at coordinate 3,689 of DASYKL010000261.1, read as the reverse complement.
CAGGTTGACCGCGACGGTGGTCGTCCCCACGCCTCCCTTGCTGCCCAGCACCACAATCCGTTTCCCAACACGCGGCCGCAGCGAAGGATCGATAGGCACGCCGCCCACGACCTGCATGCGCCGCGCGGACGATCGACCGTGGACCTCACGGATGGTGTGGAACAACTGTCCGCCGCTGCCGAACGGCTTGAGGACGTAGCCCTGCGCACCAGCCGACATCGCCTTCTGCAAGAAATCGATCCGCTCTTCGGACGTAACCATAATCACCGCGCCATGCGGCGCACGGCTCGACACCAACCAGGTCGCCTGAATGCCGTCCAGATCTGGCATGTGGATGTCCATCAGGACAATATCCGGCTGCAATTCGGCGGCGCGGCGTACAGCTTCCTGGCCGCTGGCAGCCGAGCCGACGAGCTCCATATCCGGCTGAGCGTCGATCAGCAGCGCCAGCGTCTCACGGATGGTGACGCTGTCGTCGACGATCAACACGCGGATCAGATTGGACTGTGCGGTCTCAGGCAATGCACTGCTTAGCCGGCGAGTTGCCAGGTGTCGACCTGGATGGTGATGGGATTGCCGAGCAGCGCGCCGACCATCGGTGTCACGCTGCGAAACTGGTACGTCCCAGTCACAGTAATGTACTGCAGCGCATCCAGTGGCTGTGTGCCAACCGTCAACTTGAGAACCGCTGGATCGGTATCGACGCCGATTGCGAGGTTGACTCCAGCCTGAGCGGCCGCGGTTTGCCAGCCACTTTCGCCCACGTGCGCCGCGCCGTAGCGGCCAGCCTCGCGCGCGGCATTGGTCACCACGGTGTACGCCAGGTAGGCCCGAGCCAGGTCGAACGTACCCAAAACCAACAGCATGAAGATGCTGATGGCCAGCGCGAACTCGACGAGCGCCTGCGACCGACTCCGCCGGCCGCGTATGGAACGCATCTGCGTCACGTGCGACGAGGGCAAGAGCGGGGCCAGGTGCTGGTTGTGTTCGCGATCACGGCTGCTTCGATGCTGGCGATGGTCGGCCTGTTGTTCTCGTTCGGGGTCGTCCTGGCCCAGCGTCGCGCACTGCAAACCGCCGCCGACGCGGCGAGCTTGAGCGGGTCGTGGACGGTCATGATCGAGTTGGCCAGTGACGATCGGCGCGATGCAGAGGTCCTCAAAACGGTCCAGAAATTTGCCCAGACCAATGGTGTGCCGAGCACAGGGCCCGATGCGCCCTACGTCTGGGGAGTGTATGTCGATGCCAGCGGCGTACCAGTGTTGCCGAGTACCAGTATCGGCAGCGGCGGAGCGTTCCCCGCGACTGCTCGTGGCGTCCGCGTCACCGTCAAAAACAGCATCTCTACCATCTTGCCTAACTTCCTGAACGTCTGGAGCGTCCTGGTCCAGGACAGCGCGACGTCAGCCGCACGGCCGACGGCTGGGCCAGATTCAGCGCCATACGTCATTCCCGTGGCGGTGCTGGCGACCGACATGCAGACGGCGTATCTGGCCCATGCCGCCTACGACCTGTTTGCGCATCCCCTATCAGGTGGTCAGGCGCCGACACTCAATCTCGCCGCGACGCCTGGCAACGCGCCGAGCTTCGGGACGCTCCCGACCAACCTCCGTTACTGGTCGGATGGCCAGCACAGCGGCAGCTGGACGCTCAGTCAGCCAAACGACATCAGCCTGGCTGGTGGGACCTACTACGACTCGGTTGCCGCCGGTCTGCAGGACAACATCCGCCGCCAGGCCCTGACCGACGCCAACGGCAAGGCCTACGCCCTGGTGACCGTGCCGGTCTATCAGCCGTTGAGCGGATCGGCCGTACACGTGGTCGGCTTCGCTCAGTTCAAAGTCTTGAGCCAGGACATCAAACTGGTTGGTACGACGTGGTCGGCCATTGGTCGGTTCGTGCCCTATACCGTCGGCGCCTGGGGCTCACCGAGCGTGCCGACAATCGATCTGGGCGCGACGCTGATCGTCATCACGTCGTGAATCCCGGATTCCGTTCTAGATCGTGTGGCCAGTCACTGGTCGAGCTGGCGCTGGTTGCGCCCATTGTGATCCTGTTGGCGATGGCGGTCTGGGACGGCGGCAGCGTCTTGCGCGAGCAGGTCATCTTGCAGCAAGCAGCGCGCGACGGCGCCCGCGTGGCAGCGAGCGCTTTTGGTTCGGCCGATCCGACGGTTGTGGACCATGCGGTGGTGGCGTCGGCGAAGGATCTGCCCGCATTGAGCAGTCCTGGCTATCTGACGATGTCGTATCCCGATGCGCAGTCGGTCCAGGTGCGGGTGACGTATGCCCATGCGCTGATCACGCCGGTATTGCGGCAGCTCTGGGCGGGCGGAGCGGGGACGGTCACGCTGCAGGCCACGGCTACCTTCTACTTGCCGCGATTGACGCCGGAACCGGCGACACTCGTCCCGCCAACCGCCACTGCGTCGCCTACTCCGACTCTCACCCCGACCCCGACCCCGACCCCGATGCCGACGGCCACGCTGGCGATCACCGCGACGCCGACGTTGACACCGACCCCCGCGCCGCCGACGCCAACGCCGAGTCCAACACTAACGCCGACTACGACGCCAACGTTGACGCCGTCGCCGACCCCAACGCTGACGCCGACGCCGACCCGCACGCCGACACCGACCGTGACCCCGACGTCTACGCCGACCGTCACGCCCACGCCGACACGCACCCCGACGCCGACCCGCACGCCCACACCGACCATGTCCCCCACGTCCACGCCGACGCTCACTCCGACACCGCTGCCAACCCCGACGGTCAGTCGGATCTGCACGCCGAATCCGGCGGTCCAGCTGGTAGCGCAGCTCGATCCTGGCTACGGCTTCTGGTGCACGGTCACGCTGCCGACCAGTAGCTATGTCCTCGCCGAGTGGCAGGACAACGGCGACAGCAGCAATGCCGTCGGTCTCTACAGCACCCTGGCGGACCCGTTCGCGGGCAGTAGCGATCCGGTCCAACTTGCGCCACCGGCGAACAACTTGCTGTTCAACTGGCGATCGACCACGACGACGCTGTGGGGCCTGAGTGGCTGTGTCCCAGCCGGCACGTACCAGCTGTACTTCTACAACCACGGTGCCGCGATGGCGCAAACGACCACCGCCACGGCGACGGCCCAGGAGTGGCTGATCGCCTGTAATAACGGCGGCGGCGGCTGAGCGGCGTAGGAATCCGCGTCGGCCCCAGCACTTAGCGGCAGCCCAGCTTCGGGCGACCGCGATTCGCGCTACGCAGCCGTGGCCCAAAAAGCTTCGATAGATGCGATACGGACGATCCCCCCGTTAGTCATGAAATTCGGTGTGCAGCAATGGCGCCGTTCCTCAGGCGGCGGCATCGAGACCCCTGTCGTCGCTGACCACTCGCCTGACGGGCCTGGTCACAGCACACCATGGGCCCGGGCACGTCAGTTGGCCCGCGTCGTGCCCTGTATTTGCGCAACGGCAACGCCTGGCGTTGCCAGCTGTGACTCATGGACCCATCGATTACCGACAAACCGGGCTGGATCGAAGCCCTCGAAGAAAGCTTGCTGCTCGCGATTGGCCTGCTCAGCCTGATCACCTGGATCCTGACGATCGGTCTGGCCGCCGCCCACTGAGCGGCCCGTTTCGCGACACGGCGCCATCGGCTCTTCTACCCTCTCGGCGTGCGATGGCCAGCCACGGCTCTCGGCTCGCTGGT
>DASYKL010000260.1:0-4100 GCA_035995405.1 Chloroflexota bacterium | reverse complement strand
GCAGACCGCGTCCGCCGGGCATACACAACACTGGCCGCCGCCACCACGGGCAGAACAGCGATCGACGCCAGCGCGAGCGGCAGTGAGAGATAGACCAACAGGGCGAGGTACAGCACGACAGTCAACATCTGGGCGAGGCCGTCCGTCAAGCCAGATCCGCGCCGCCCCCAACACGGGCTGCGCCAGAGTAGCCGCCAACGCCGCCGCCACTCGCCCCCGGTAGGGAGCCAGGAGCGGCAGAAAACGCATATACAAAGACACCGCGCTACCCACCGGCCAGCACCATGGCCGAAGCACATGCAGCCGACGTGAACGAGCCGTAGTCCGCCAGCCCGTTGAGCGTGGCTGGGTCGCAAAACAGGCTAAGCGGAGCTCGAGTCCGCGGAGCCACTCACTCCTTGCGCGGCAGGACTGCTTCGATCGCCGAAACGACTGCCTCGGACAGCGGCGTTGTCTGCGGACGGAAACGGGCGACAACCGCGCCCTGCGGCGAGATCAGGAACTTTTCGAAATTCCACTGCACATCACCCGCTTTGCCAGCTCCATCGGGAGTCGCGGTTAACTTGGAGTAAAGCGCGTGGCGCCCTTCGCCGTTGACGTCGACCTTCTCGGTCATCGGAAACGTTACCCCATACGTCGCCGAGCAGAACGTAGCAATCTCCTCTGCCGTCCCAGGCTCCTGCCCACCGAACTGGTTACTCGGGACACCAAGGATGGTGAAGCCCTGACCTTTGAACCGCTCGTGGAGCTGCTCGAGTCCAGCGTACTGGGGCGTCAAGCCGCACCGCGACGCGACATTGACGACCAGGGTCGCCTGGCCATTGAACTGCGATAGATCCAGAACAGTCCCGTCCAGGGCAGAGATGCTCACGTCTTCATAAACAGACATATCTAAACGTGCAACGTTCGAGCCATCCTCTTCTATTCCGAAATCAGCGCGATCTCGAGCAGTTGGACCGCCAGCACCGACGGCACATGGCTCTCTTCCTTGAAGACCTGGGCGACCCAGTGCGTCGTCTGGGGGCTGTCTGGAAGTGGTACTTCGGCCGCCCACGGCGCAGTCACCAGCACAGCAGGCGCATCGCCAGCGTAGATGGTCACCCGTGCCCCAGGCGGAATGCTGAGCACGCGTAGAAACGCTCGTCGCGTCCCTTCCAGGTCGCCTTCGACGACCGCGCTCGTTCCAGGCCCGACCGCGCTTGCCGCCGACGTGACGCGATAGGTGGGCGGGCCGACCCCGAGCCGGTCGGCCGCCGAAGCTGGCGGATCGCTGCCGGCTCCGGCCCAGGCCAACACCCCAGCAGGGGTCAGCGCCCAGTGCTGCTGACCATTGGTGAACGTCGGCGTGTTGGTGGTCGATCGGAAAAACGACAAACCCGTGGTGGTTGCCTGGATCGAGTCGCGCGTCACCAGGTCCGCATGGGGGCACTCGATCGGCACACCCATCGTCTCGCCGAGCTCGACCTGCAGCGCCAGACCCTCCGGTGGGAAGGCTGGCACCTGGCCAGGTGCGCAAAACGGGCTCTCGCCGCGCGCGCCTGCCGCGAGCGGCATCAGTGCGAGCAGAGCTACAGCGGGCCACATCCGGCTGCGCACCAGCCGCTCAGACGCTGACCGCCAGGCCAGACAGCACCCGCCTCAGCCGCGGATAAATGCGCACCGCGTTGGCCTCGAAGATCGCAGCGCGTGCCTCCGACGACAGGTCCTCGATCGCATCGACGTACCGCTTCGTATCGTCGAAATAGTGCCCCGATCGAGCATCAATTCCCTTCACTGCGCCGATCATTTCCGAAGCGAACACGACGTTGTTGGCGCCGATGACCTCCAACAGAAGCCGGACGCCTGGATAATGGTAAACACATGTATCGAAAAACACGTTGTCGAGGAGTCTTTCGATCGGCGGCCGTCCAGCATCCTGGGCGATGCCGCGGTAGCGACCCCAGTGATAGGGCACCGCGCCGCCGCCATGTGGAATGACGAACTTGAGCGTCGGGAAGTCGATGAAGAGATCGCCCATTACCAACTGCATAAACGCGGTCGTATCCCCGTTCAAGTAGTGCGCACCCGTGCCATGGAAATTCGGGTTGCACGACATGCTGACGTGAATCATGGCTGGCACGTCGAGCTCAACCATCTTCTCGTACAGCGGATACCACGAGGGGTCGGTCAGCGGAGCACCAGTCCAGTACCCGTCCGACGGGTCGGGATTCAAGTTGCAGCCAACGAATCCGTACTCTTCCACGCAGCGCTGTAATTCCTCGACGCAGTTCGCTGGCGATACGCCCGGCGATTGCGGCAGTTGGCAGACGCCGACGAAATTGTCTGGGAACAGGCCGCAAACCCGGTGAACCAGATCGTTGACGGTGCGCGTCCATTGCTGGCTGGTGTGCTCGTCACCATAGTGGTGAGCCATCCCGCCAGCCGTCGGCGAAAACAGCGTCACATCCGTGCCGCGTTCTATCTGCAGCCGTAGCTGGCCCTGGCCGATGGTTTCCCGTAGCTCCTCATCGCTGATCACCAGCCGCTCGGTAAACCGCGAGCCGCTGCTGGCTATTTGACGCTTGCGCCACGCCGCCAGCTGTGGAGGTGCCGTCGTATAGTGCCCGTGCACGTCAATGATCATGGCTCTCCCCTTTTGTGGTGGCGCATAGTCGCGCCGTGTGAGCAGGCTACACAACCTGCCGCGCAGAACGCCGCAGTCATCCGCAGCTGATGGTCGAGCGCCACAATCTCGGCCACGCTGCAGCCTTGCGTCAGCTCGGGCGGATTGTTGGCGACGCAGACGTCCCGCCTGGCCGTACGCGGCGACACGAATCCGCCGGTCTGGATGCCCTGATGCGGGGTTTCCACCTCGGGGTTCCAGATGATCACGAAAAACTCCGCTTGACGGGGCCCGTATACGAGGCGCTCTACACTCAATGCGAAGCCGAGGACGAGTGAGCGCTGGGCCACCCTAGCTCCGAAATCGGCGCCGGGTCGCTGCGTCAGCCACACTTAGGCGAGACGCGTTAGCGACCCTCGCGGAGAAGTGTGGACATGGACCAGATCGTCTCAGCCATCACAACAGCGCTGACCGAAGCAGGCAACATGGCCTGGGAGGTCCTGTGGCCGTTGATCCTGGGCTTTGCCCTGTCCGGCGCCGTCCAGGCCGTCGTCTCACACCGCTCGATGGCCCGCCTGTTGGGCGACGACTCGCCACGCAGTTTGACGTTCGCCACGCTCTTCGGCATCGCGTCCAGCTCGTGCTCGTACGCCGCCGTGGCCCTGGCCCGTGCCGTGTTCCTCAAAGGCGCCAGCTTCACCGCCGCCATGGTGTTCGAGCTGGCCTCGACGAATCTGGTCATCGAGCTCGGCATCATCCTGGTCGTCTTGATGGGCTGGCCGTTCGCCGCCGCCGAATACTTGGGTGGCATCGTGATGGTCCTCTTCCTGGCGACGATCTTTCGCCTGACCCTGACGCCGAAGCTCGTTCAGGACGCAAAGAGACATGCCGAGCTCGGTCGACGCGGCCGTATGGAAGGCCACGCCACCATGGACATGAGCGTCGAGGGCGGCTCGCTCCTGGCCCGCCTCTTCAGCGCCCGCGGGTTCACCGCGACCAGCCTCTATTTTGTCATGGACTGGGCGTCGGTCTGGATGGACGTCGTCGGCGGTCTGCTGATCGCGGGTGCTCTCGCAGCCTGGGTGCCCGACTCATTCTGGCGCGCCTTCTTCCTCAGCAACGACCCGCGTCTCGCCGCTATCGAGGGGCCACTCGTTGGGCCATTGGTGGCGATTCTGTCGTTCGTCTGCTCAGTTGGAAACGTGCCGCTGGCGGCCGTGTTGTGGCGCGGCGGCATCAGTTTCGGCGGCGTGGTCAGCTTCATTTTCGCCGACCTGATCGTCCTACCGATTCTGGATATCTACCGCAAGTACTACGGCGGACGGGTGGCGCTCTATATTCTGGCGACGTTCTATGTGACGATGGCCGCGGCGGGTTACGTGGTTGAAGTGGTTTTCAGCGCACTGGGCGTGATTCCGACGCAGCGAAACGTCATCGCCTTAACGCAGGGCCCAATCCTGAATTACACGAGCGTGCTGAACATCTCGTTACTCGTTTT
>DASYKL010000259.1:0-3011 GCA_035995405.1 Chloroflexota bacterium | reverse complement strand
CAGAAGTAGATGAACAGGGCGCTCGCCGTGCCAACGTGGAACAGCACCAGGAAGGGTAGGAAGCTGGGGCTATTCAGGAGCTCACCCCAGCCCAGGAGCGCGGTCACCACGACCGTATGGCCGAGGCTGCTGATCGGGAAGAGTTCGGTTACGCCCTGAAGTAACCCCAGGACGAGGCTCTGAATCCACGTCAACGCTTTGCCCCCAGGTCGGCGAGGAAAGCGTTATGCGTCGGCTGCATGGGCAGGATTTTACGGGTTGAGCCAAACAGGCCTGTTGCGGTGCGGGGCGAGCCAGGTTGAGCGTCGGCCTTCTCGCCCGTGATCTAACACCTGGCACCCGTGCGCGGACGAACGCACCGGGCGCTTGAGCTCGCAACGTGGTGACGAGGGCCGCCCCGGCAGCCGCGGATCTGCAGCGCGTGCGCTGTGCTGTACCGTGACGACGATGGACCTTGGACTGCGCGGCAAAGTGGTGCTGGTAACGGGTGGCGCGGGCCGCATCGGACCGGTGATTTGCCAGACCTTCGTTCGCGAAGGGGCCCTCGTCGCAGTGCTGGATGTGGCGGCTGATCGGGCTGCAGCCACTGCCGCGCAGCTTCGCCAGAGCGGCGGTCAGGCGATTGGCCTTGGCGCTGATGTCTCACGCGCGACAGACGTCGAGGCGGCACTCCGCACGGTAACCGAGCGTCTCGGTGCCGTTGATGTCCTGGTCAACGCGCATGGCATCTCGCCCAATCGCCCGTTGCTTCAGGCTAACGAAGAAGAATGGGACCGCACGTTCGCCGTCAATACGCGCGGGACGATGCTGACGTGCCGCGCGGTCGGTAACCAGATGATTGAGCGGGGCAGCGGTGGCGCAATCGTCAACGTGTCGTCGGGCGCGGCGACTTCGGCACGTCTGGGTGCGGCCGGCTACAGCGGCTCGAAAGCCGCCATCAACATGTTGACGGAGGCCCTGGCGATCGAGCTTGGACCGCACGGTATTCGCGTCAACGCGGTCGCTCCTGGGCTGGTCACCGATGCCGCGTTAAAGGCGGACGATCCGACGCTCACGCCGTATATGCGAATGATGCTGGACATGACGCCGCTCGGGCGCACGGGTGCGCCGGCTGACATTGCCGAAGTTGTGGTCTTTGTGGCTAGCGCCTGCAATGCCTGGATGAGCGGCAGCATCGTCGATGTGTCCGGTGGCTCGCACACCGGCCGGCCGCACGTGCCGCTACCGCGGCCGCCCGAGGCTTGAGAGAACTACTGGGCGGTGTGGCCGCCGTCTACGGTGTACATGGCGCCGGTGACAAAAGACGCCTGGTCGCTGGCGAGAAACGCGACTACCCTTGCAACTTCGCTGGGCTCGCCGATGCGGCCCAGAGGGAAGCGCTGCTTGACGCGCTCGTCAGCTTGCCGTTCCTGTTCTTCAGTACGACCGATGCGCTGCCGTTGCACGAGCGGCGTTTCAATTGTGCCGGGACAGACGCAGTTCACGCGCACGCCCTCTGCCGCGTGATCGAGGGCCATGGCCCGGGTGAGTTGGACAATCGCGCCTTTGGAAGCCGCGTAGGCGGCAGCCCCGCGCGTGCCGACAAGTCCCAGGTTGGAGCCCATGTTGATGATGCTGCCGCGGCCGGCGCGAATCATATGCGGCAACACGGCGCGTGAGACCAGAAACACGCCACGGACGTTGGTTGACATCAACGTGTCCCACTCGTCGACATCGGCAGTGACCACGGAGCCGAAATTGATGATGCCGGCATTATTGAACAGCACGTCGATTGCTCCGAGACGCTGCATGGCCTGGTCGACCATCTCCGACACGGCAGCCGGCTGGCTCACGTCGCAGGCGATGAAGTCAACGCCCAGGGATCGTTGTAAGGACTCCCCGCGCTGACGATCGCGGCCGACAATTGCGACGCGTGCTCCTTGCTGGACGAACAACTCGGCGGTCGTTTCGCCGATGCCTGAGGTACCGCCGGTGATCAGTGCGCGCTTGCCTTCCAGGGGCTGGGCCACTGTCACAGTCACAGTCACAGTCGCATGCGCGGGTCGAGCACATCGCGCAGCCCGTCGCCGAGCAGATTGATCGATAAGACCGTCAGCATGATTGCAGCGCCAGGAAAGAACGCGACCCACGAGGCGCGCTGCAGGAACTCGCGTCCTTCAGCGAGCATATTGCCCCACTCGGGCGTCGGCGGTTTGATGCCAAGGCCCAGAAAACTCAGCGCCGAGCCGGTGATGATCGCGGCGGCCATGCCGAGTGTCGCCAGCACGATCAGCGGCGCCAGGACATTGGGCAGAATATGGCGCAGCATGATCGAGGGCCCGCCCGCGCCGATGACACGCGCCGCCAGCACGAACTCGCGCTCCTTGACGCTGAGGACCGTCCCGCGGGTAATGCGGACGTAGTCGGGAATCGAAGAAATGCCGACGGCGATCATCAAGTTGATCAGGCTGCCACCGAGAATTGCGATGATGGCGAGCGCTAACAGAATGCCGGGAAACGCCAGCAACAGGTCGACGATGCGCATGCAAACGGCGTCGAACCAGCCGCCGTAATAGCCGGCCAGCAAGCCCAGGCTCACGCCGAACAGGACGCCGATGGCGACCGACACCAGACCGATCGGCAGTGAGGTTTGTCCCGCCCAGAGTACTCGCGAAAAGATGTCGCGACCGAAGCGATCGGTGCCCATCAAGTGCTCGAATGAGGGTTGCCCGAGTGACACACGCTGGTTGGTCTTGATCGGATCATAGGGACTGATCAAAGGCGCGATCAGGGCGACCAGCACGATCAGCAAGAGCACAGTCCCACCGATCAGAGCGCTGCGACTGCGGACGAAGCGCTGCCACAGGCGCGGGCCGCGCCGGCTGGTGGTCGTGACGGCGTCGGCGACCGCGGCAGGGCGGACGGTGGCGAGGGCCGGTGCGCTCATCGGATGCGGATCCGCGGGTCGATCACGGCGTACGACACGTCAACCAGCAGGTTGACGAGGACGTAGACGGCGGCGGCGAACAACA
>DASYKL010000258.1:0-5700 GCA_035995405.1 Chloroflexota bacterium | reverse complement strand
TGGTGGTGTGTGCGCTGATCAGCCTGTGGGCGGCGGCGGTGTTGCGCGATCGTACGACCGAAGATATCGACGCCGAGCTAAGCCCGGTCTCCAGCGCAGCCCGGGCTAGAGCAGCCGCCGCCGGGACGGGATGAGGCTCGTACCCGAAAGCCTCAGCCGCGTACGCTGAAGATACGATGAGTGTTGAGCCGGCACGGACTTGGGCCTCGGCTGAGGCGGCGGAGGTTTGGCAGCGTGGGGCGGCTCGGCGGGCTCAGACGCTTGCCATCGCAACGGAGGAGATGCTCACTGCCGCTGGACTCGAGCCCGGCCTGCGTGTCCTGGACATCGCCGCCGGCACCGGTGATCAGAGCATACTCGCGGCGCAACGCGTCCGGCCTGGCGGCTCGGTCCTGGCAACCGATGTCTCGAGCAGCATGCTTCAGCTCGCCGCGATCGCCGCACGCGACGCCGGGCTGGACAACGTGACGACCTTTACCGCGGACGCCTCCAGAATGGACCTCGGCGGCGAACGCTTCGACGCGGCGATCTGTCGGTTCGGCTTGATGTTCGTGCCCGACCTCGAGGCATGCTTGAAGCGAGTCCTCGCCGCGCTGCGGCCAGGGGCGAGGTTCGCCAGCCTGGTCTGGTCAACTGAAATCGACAACCCGTACATCGGCTTGCAGCTGCGGCTGGTGCGCGAGATGAATCGGCTGCCGTCGCCGCCGCCATCACTGGCTCGCACCGTTGCGCTGAGTGGAGCCGGCGTGTTGGTGGGAGCCCTGACCGCCGCTGGTTTTCTCAACCCTGAGGTTCGTCGCATCGATACGCCGCGGGTGTTCACGTCCGTCGAGGACGCGTTGGCAGCCATGCAAGGCAGCTCACCCGCGACCGGCGAGCTGACTCGCGACATGAGCGACACCGAGCGAGAGCACTACGCTGAGGAGCTCCAACGACGCCTGGTCCCCTATCGCCGGCCCGATGGTGGGGTAGTCCTGCCAGGGGCGGCGCTACTCGGGGTCGGGGTGGCAAGTTAGGCACCTGGTCATTCTGGCCCGCTGACCCCTGGGCCGCACATACTTCGACGCTCCGTGCTGTTGATTCATGCCTGACGATTTCGTTCGCGCGCTCTTCGATCCCACCGCGCCCTTGCCCCAAAGCTGGCCTGGCGGCGTGTTCGGGATCTTCTTGCTGTTCTGCTTACCCGTCGGTGGCGGGATTCCGCTCGGTGTGATCATGGCTCGGGACGCGGGGTTGTCGCCCTTGTTGACTGCGGGCCTGTACCTCGCATCGGACGTCGTGCTGGCGGTGACCACCGAGCCCATGCTGGCGCTGCTGCGATGGCTCAGCAAACGGGTCGCTTTTCTGGCTCGTCTTGGGCACGTGTTCGGGCGGCTGACTGGCACCGTCGGGTTGCAAGAGGGCGGCGTGCGCGGGCCATTGGGACTCATCTTGTTGGCGTTCAGCGTGTCGCCGACGACGGGTCGGGCGGCGGCGGCGGCGGCCGGCCACGGGTTTTTCTCGGGCTGGACGCTGGCGATCCTCGGCGATATGGCCTATTTCGGGGTGTTGATGGCAACCACGTTGTGGGTCAGCAGCATGTTCGGTGATGACCGCTTGACGATCGGCGCGGTGCTGATCGGGACATGGGTCTTGCCGCTCCTGATTCGCCGGTTGCGTGGCAAACGGCCAACGCCCCCAGGAACATCCGCGTCGGCGCGATCGACACGTCTGCCGGCGGCGATGGCGGCGACGGCGCTGACACCACTGCCGCCAGCCAGCCCAATGCCGGCCGCGGCGCGAGTCGCCCGCAAACGGTCAGGCCAGACGGGGCGCCGCCGCCGCACGCGCGGGCTCCATAGCTAGGTCAGGCAAGCCGTCGGCCGGTTCGATTGTCTTGCGCCGCTTGTTGGTACGATGCCCGTGATGGGTGTTGGGATCCTCTTCGGCCTGGTCGTCCTGATCGGCGGGCTATTGTTGGTCTTTGGGATGATGGGCGATCAGAAGATCTTGATCGGTGCCGGTTTCCTGATCCTGGCGCTGAGCGCCATTTTTGGCGTCCAACCCGATTGGCCGGTCAAACGTCGACCCGAGTAACGCCGTTCCTCGTCGACCACGTCGCGACAGCACCGCGGCAACCACCACCGCAATCAGCAACGCGATCACCAACAAGCTGACGTAGTCCACATCGAGACTCGATTGCGGCGGCGCGGCCGTATTTTCCAGGTCCAAGCGCTGGACTCCATCGCCGCCGAGCACGTACAGCGAGGGTCGATCTCCGCCGGCCAGAGCAACCTGTTTAGGGACCACCTCGATTGGCGGCGAACCTGGCACTCCGAATTCGCCCAGTGTCGCGCCACGGGCCGTAAATGCCACGACACGCCGCTTGTCGCTATCCGGCACGAACAGCCGACCCGCCGGGTCAACCGCAACGCCGAAGGCATGGAAACCGATCGACCATGCGTCAACGGCCTCGAACGAGGCGTTCCAGCGAGCAATGCGATTGTTCTCCCAGTCGGCCACGAACAGGCTGCCGTCGGGGCCGAACGCGGACATCATCGGCTGCGTCAAGCCGCCAAGATCGGCTCCCGGCCGACCGATCGTCTTGAGCAGCGCGCCTGTCGGCGACAGCATCAGGATGCGATTCCGACCGGTGTCAGCCGCATAGAGATTGCCGGTCGGGTCGACCGTCAGCCCGTTTAACCCGTAGGTGCCGAACTGGTCGAGGGCCAGGGTCGCCACCACATGTCCGCTGGTATCGAGCCGAAAGATGCGCGGCGTGCCGCGATCGATGACAAAGAAGCTGTCGCCAGAGACGGCGACGCCAGCCGGCTCGTCGAGAATAGCCGTACCGAGGTTCGGACCCCACTCGCTGAGGAGGTGGCCGCTCGGATCAAAACGCATGACGACGCGTCGTTTGGCGTCCGAAATGACCAGGTTGCCGCCAGGCTCGACGGCCAGAAACGCCAGGTCGCCGCCCGCCGGCGCAGTGGAGCCAACCTTGAGCAACATGCTCGCGCTGACGGCGCGGACACCTGCCACGGGTCGTTCGTCGGTCTGGCCGCCGCCGATGCGCGGCAAGGACAACTCGAAGCCGGTCACTCCGAAGAAGATGCCGACCAACGCCACCAGCGTCAGGATGCCGACCAATCGTCGGCTGCCGGTCGCGGTCACACCGCATAATACGGCTCGGTCAATGGACATTGACGAGCCCGCGATTAAACACTGGCGGACCTTTGGCGCGGCGGAATGGGGGCACGTCAAAGAGGGGGCGCTCGGCCTGGTGCTGGGCAGCCTGCTGCCCGTCCTGCTGTTCTATGTGACGTTCCGCTCGCTGAGCTTCGGGCCGGCGGTGGTCGCGGTGCTGACCTGGTCGACACTGATTTTTGTGTGGCACTTGCGTCGGACTGGCGGTGCCGATGTGTTCAGCGCGACGACGTTCGGCTTTGCCTGCGTCAAGGCGGCCGCCGGGTTGGTCTCTGGCGACACGTGGGTGTATCTGGCATGGCCGTCGCTCGAGAACGTGATCTACGGCACGGCGTTCTTCGCCTCGGCGCTACTGGGTCGGCCGCTCCTGGCCCTGTACGCGCAACGGCTGTACCCGGTCCCCGCTGACGTACGGACGTCGCGGCAATTCAAGCGAGCGTTCGTCATCACGTCGGCGGTCTGGCTGGTCGGCCATAGCGTACGCGCCGCGCTGCGGCTGTGGCTGCTGGCGACGCTGCCGCTCGAGGTGTACCTGGTCGCCGACACCGTCGCGGGATGGCCGATCAACGCCACGTTGGTGGTGTTCACGACGTGGTTCCCGCTGCGCCAGCTTCGCCGCGCAGGCTTCATGAGCGTCCGGACGAGAGAGATCTCGGCCATCGATGCCATCGAGCTGGTCGTGGAAGAGAGTGTTCCGACCACCGTCTAACGAGAGAGGTCACTGCGTGGATGGCGAACAACAACGAAGAGCGCGAGCTGAAGCTGACGCCGAGCGACCCCGCGCTGCTGGATCGTCTGGCGGACGTCGATCGTCTTGGCGAACTGAGGGTCAGCGGGCGACGCCACGAACAACAGCGGAACAGCTTCTATGACACCGCGTCAGGTGGGCTCGGGCGAGCGCATGTCGGCTTCCGGCGGCGGGTCATCGAGGGTGAGCGGCTCGCGCGGTGGTCGTTGAAGGGTGACAGTGAGCTGGCAGCTCAGCGCGGCGTGGCGACGCGAGCGGAGATCGAAGTCCAGCTCGACCCGGAAACGGCGCCCGCGCTGGCGCTAGGGGCGTTACGCCAGGCCGCCCGCACCCGCGGCGCGGCGGCTCTGGCTGAGCAGGTTTCCGCCGCGTTGGCGTCTGGCGAGCTGCCGCTGAAGCAGCCGTTCCTGGAGACGGAGACCGATCGGCGCATCCTGGACCTGGTCGACGAAAGTGGACAGACACACGTCGAGCTGGCGCTCGATCGAGTGCAGCTGGTTGGCCACAAGTACAACGAGGTGGAGATCGAGGCTGAGCTCAAGCGTGGCCATGAACGTGTGCTTGATGAGGTTCGTTCTGCGCTCGAGCGGTTTGGTGAGGTGCGCGAGTCTGAGGGGTCAAAGCTCAGTCGCGCTCTACATCACGTGCAGCAGTGTCAGTGTTGATACGGTGTAGATTCTTACTTTCGGGTGGCGTTGTGTTTGTCTTCTTGAAAGACGTCCTTGGCCTGAGCCAACAACTCTGGTCGAGTGAGTAGATCAACGGCGGTCATCGCCAGGCCCTTGGCCGCGGAGATCATGGCTTGTCTGCCCTGGTCGGAGACCGCCGCCTCGCGGAACTCGATCGAGTGCCCCGGCACATCCCATTTATCCGTGATGGCGATCCGCGCCTCGATCCCTGGCACGCGTCGTGACACGTTGCCGAAATCGGTGGAGCCGCGACCACTCCTTCGCCGTTCGTTGTTGACCTTCAGCCCGATCGAGCGAAGGTTCTCGCTCATCAGGTTCAGCAACACCTTGTTGGGCATGGTGTTTTCGTAGCCCGGCATGTACTCGGTCCACTCCAGACGACAGCCTGTCGCTTTGGCTGCACCCTCGGCGCAGGCAACGACCCGCTCGACTACGTCCGAGAGGTACTCCGAATCGTCCGCACGCGTGCGATAACGAATCGCGGCGTAGTCAGGAATGATGTTGGCCGCGGCGCCGCCACTCAGGATGATGCCGTGGATCCGCACGTCCGAGCGCATCTGCTGCCGCAGGGCGCTGACGGCGTTGTAGAACAGGACCACGGCATCGAGGGCATTGATGCCGTCTTCAGGTGCGCCTGCAGCGTGTGCCGCCCGGCCGTGGAAGAAGAACTCGAAGCCGCGGGCAGCCAGGGAGCGATCGAGGGTAATCGCCGTCTCCGTGCCCGGGTGGAACATGATCGCCGCATCGACGGACTCGAACACGCCGGCATTGACCATGTGGACTTTGCCGCCAGAGTTCGGCGCCGCGCTTTCCTCAGCTGGTGTACCAAGTACCCAGATCGAGCCATTCAGGTCGTCGATCACTTCCTGCAGGGCCAGGCCAGCGCCGATTGCCGACGTGCCGATCAGGTTGTGGCCACAGCCATGGCCAAGGCCAGGCAGGGCATCGTATTCGGCCAGAATGGCGATCCGTGGGCGTTGCTGGGATGTCTGGCGACCCTCGAGCTCGGCTTTGAAGGCGGTAGCCATGCCCGCGGTGCCCATCTCGACGGGGATCCCCGCGGACTCCAGCAAGCCT
>DASYKL010000257.1:0-10631 GCA_035995405.1 Chloroflexota bacterium | reverse complement strand
GCCGACTAAGGTGTAGCAGTCCCGCGAGCAGCCGCCATGCGGCGCAAGGCCAGCACAGCGCCAGCGGATTGCAGCAGACGGCCGTGGACGATCGCGTTAGATGCGACGTAGCCGCCGTCGGGGGAGTGGTACCACGAGCTGCCGGCGAAGTTCGTCAACACCCCGCCCGCGGCCTGGAGAATAACCCCGGCTGGGGCGATATCCCAGGGACGGAGGTCGAGCCCGGAGTAACCATGCAGTCGCCCGGCAGCCACGTAGCACAAGCCCAGCGCCGGCGAGCCTATCGCTCGCACCGAGAGCACCACGGGCACCAGCGTGCCGACAATCGTCAGCATCTCTTTGCGCCCTTCCATGGAGCCCGGCCAGTCGACGCCTATCGCTGCCCGCTGAAACGCCTCCACGCCATCGGCAAACTGGTCGACAAAGATCCCTCGGTCGTCCAGAAACGCGCCGCGGCCATCGATGGCTGAATACATCGCATCGCGCTCTGGCTCATAGACCACGCCGACCTGCCACGACCCGTCGAGCAGAAAACCAACCGCGACGGCATACGCCGGATCGCGGTGCATATAGTTCAAACTGCCGCAAATCGGGTCGACAATCCACATCGGATCGGCGCCGACAGGCATTTCCTCGTCGTCTGGACCTTCCTCAGCCAGAATCGCATGATCAGGGTAACTGGCTTTGATGGTCGCGATGATGGCTGCCTGCACGTCGAGGGCCTGGGCGACGACCGGATCACGGGTCCGCTTCCAGGTGAAGTATTGGCCGGGCTCGGCGATACGGGCTCGAGCGATCGCCCCACCCGCTCGCGCCGCCGCTTTGGCTACCTGCAACACTCGATCGAGTTCGTCCATGGTCCCGATGATGCTACCCTGCGTCGGCTGATCTAATGGTGGCGTGGCTGATTCGTGGGCTCCTGGCACTCGTGGTCGTTGGATTGGGGCTGCTCGCGCTCGGTGGCCGGCCCCCAGATGAACCCGCGGCGGCGACCGCGAGTATCACCCCGACGCTCGACGCGCCGACGTCGCGACCGAGGGCCACACCCGAGAAATTCGTCGAGCGGATCATCTCGCGGATCGCGCGTGAGACCCCAGCGCCGTATCCCACGTCTACCCCGCTGCCAGTGGGAATCGCCATAGTCAATGTGGTCGATTTCGGCTACATGCCGAGCGTGACGCGAATACACGTCGGCCAGACGGTGGTCTGGCAAAACGGCGGCCGCGAGTTACACGATGTGACGGGTGAAGACGATTGGCATTCCGGGCCGATTGAGGGCAATAACGAATACCGGCATACCTTCGGCTTCGAAGGCTCGTTCGGCTATCGCTGCACCGTCCACCCCGACATGCGTGGGACGGTCATTGTCACTTCCTAATTTTGGAGGGAGTAAGCTGACGAAAACCGCCCATGCTCAGTAGCCGGGAGAACCAGTACATCACCCGTATCGGCCCTGGCACGCCGATGGGGACGCTATTTCGGCGCTACTGGCTGCCGGCCATGCTGTCCTCAGAGCTGCCCGAGTCTGACTGCCCGCCAGTACGGCTGAAGCTACTGGGCGAAGACCTGGTCGCCTTTCGGACGACCAGCGGACGGCCCGCTGTGCTTGATACGTGGTGTCCACACCGCAATGCCAATCTGTTCTGGGGTCGCAACGAAGAAGATGGCCTGCGCTGCGTGTACCACGGTTGGAAGTTCGACGCCGACGGCGCCTGCGTCGATATGCCCAACGAGCCGCCACGTTCCCGGTTTGCCGACAAGATCAAGCAGCCGGCGTACCAGGCCGTGGAACGTGGTGATGTGATCTGGGTCTATATGGGCCCGCCAGAGCTGACACCAGCTATCCCCGAACTGGAGTGGACGCTCGTGCCGGCCGAGCAGCGCAATGTTTCCAAGCGCATCCAGGATTGCAACTGGCTACAAAACCTGGAAGGCGAAGTCGACTCGTCGCACGCCAATTTTCTCCACGCGAACCTCGGGCCTGACCGCAAGCCGATTCGCAACGACGACCGGGATCACGATCTCCACCCGGTGTTTTCGATCCTGGAAACTGACTATGGCCTGGCAATCTGCGCTCGACGCGATGCTGGCCCCGACGCGTATTACTGGCGGATCACACCATTCATGCTGCCGTCGTACACGATCATTCCCGGCACGTTCAGCGGCTCCTACACGTTTACCGGGGCCGTCCCACGAGACGACAGGACGATGATCGGGATCACCGCGACGTGGAACACGTCGGAAGCGATTCCCAAGCGGCCGTTCGTGGACGTTGATGAGAACTTCTACCCGCTCCAGAACAAGGGCAACGACTATCTGATCGACCGCCAAGCCCAGAAGACCGTCAGCTTTACGGGTATCAAAGGTGTGCGGGTGCAAGATATGGCGGTCCAGGAGGACCAGCGGGGCCCCATTTCCGATCGCACGACCGAGCACCTCGGCGCCAGCGACACCGGCGTGATCTCCACCCGCCGCCGCCTGATCCGCCAGGCGCAGGGCCTGGAAAAGGGTATCGAGCCAAATCAGCCGACGTCACCGTCTGCATATCGGGTGCGGTCGATGGCCGTCCTGGCGGATCGTGGCGTGCCGTGGCAGGAGCTGATGGCTCAACACATGCCGATACCAGTCAGCGCCTGACGCTTTAGCGGCCCCAGAGTTGTTGCGTCGCGATGCGCGCGCCTTCGGCGCTGGCGGCTAGCTTCGCCCAGGCGATTTCGGGGTGGCCTACCCTTTGGCCCAAGCCACAATCCGTACCGGCGATCACGTTCTCTTTACCTACCAGGCCGGCGTATTTGACCAGGCGTTCGGCAACCAGCTCGGGGTCCTCGATCAGGTCAGACGAGTGGCCCACTACCCCTGGCATCAGCGACTTGCCGTCTGGCAGCTTGACGTTTTGCCACACCGTCCAATCGTGCTCGTGCCGTGGATTGGACGCTTCGATCGAGACGCATTCCGCTTTGACTTGCAGGATAATGTCGATGATGTGGCGCAGCGGAATGTCGTTCTTGTGCGGCCCGTGGCTGCTGCCCCAACAGGTGTGGAAGCGAATGCGATCGCTCGGAATGTCACGCAGACCATGGTTGAGCGCTTCGACACGGAGTTGGGCGTACTTGCGGTAGTCCGCCACGCTCATGTCGGGATACATCTGCCAGCCGTCCGGCAGATCAGGATCGTCGACCTGGAGCATGATGCCCGAGTCGGCGATGAGCTTGTATTCCTCGTGCATGATATCGGCGATGGCGTACAGGAACTCTTCGTCGCTCCGGTAATGCTCGTTCCAGAGCCAATGCTCGATGGTGCCGGGCGTGATCGCCGGCAGCCATGGCTCGACATCCAGGCCCTGCGTGGCAGCCTTCAAGTTCTTGATGTCGGTTTCGGCGGTCCCTCGGCCGACGTAGGTCAATGGGCTGGTGCAGAATTGGAGCGTGCGCTCGGCTTCGGCTGGGCGCTGCGCGGACGCTCCGCCGAAGGTTCCTCGTGCTTGACCGAAGCCGCCCATGCCGGCGGCAAAGAAGCCGGGAAAGTCTTTGCGATCGCGCCCGTTGACGTCACGTGGCGGCGGTCCTTCGCCAACTTTGAAGGACCGCGGCTCGATGCCCTTGATGCGCTCCTGGATGTAGCTGGAAAATGTCCCCCGCTTGGGAATCTCGCCATCGTTGACGATGTCCACCCCTGCTTCAACCTGCTTGCGCACGATCTCCGCAACCGCGGCTGGCAGCTTCTGCGCCAGCTCCGCCTCTCCTTCAGCGCCCTTGCTGAGTAACTGCACGATCTCCGGAGGCCGTGGGAGTGTGCCGGCGTGCGATACGAGGATTCGGTCTGTGCTTCTTCTCATCGCCCCACTACTCTACTCAGACAGAGAGGAGCCACGTCACCATGGGCATCCAGAAGCTCGGCCATGTCGGCATTTATGCGCGCGACCTGACCGCCATGCGCGACTTTTACCGCGACATCGTCGGGCTGGAGATCACTGACGAGTCGCCCAGAGCAGTGTTCATGAGCTCCGACCCGGAGCGGGAACACCACGAGTTCGTCATGTTTCAGGCGACGGACCCAGACCAGCACACGAGCGTGCAGCAGATCTCGTTCAGCTGTGCCGCGCTCGAGGATGTGGTGGCGTATTACCACCGCTTCAAGGATGCTGGCGTCCGCTTTCGCAGCGTGACCTCGCACGGCAACGCAGTGGGCCTGTACTTCTACGACCCCGAGGACAACGTGTGCGAGGTGTATTGGACGACGCCCTGGAAAGCACATCAGCCTTACGCTGTGGCCGTGGATGTAACCAAGGACCTGGAAGAGGTCAAGCGGCTGATCGCGGCCGATGTAGAGGAGTACGGTCCGCTCGGTCATGCCGATCCAGAGTCGTTCGCCCGGCAAAAGCAACAACTGGCGGCGGATGGCGTGCGCGTCTGAGCCGAGCGCCTGAGACTGTTGCTCGCACCCCGGCGGTATCATGAGCCGCTAGCGTGGGGGTAGATGGTGAATCGTCGTCAGTTCATTGGGCGGTCGGGGCTGCTTGTCGGGGCGCTTTTGTTGTCGGAGGCTTGCACGCCAGCGGCGCCAGCGGCGACTAGCGTTTCGACGAGTGGCGCGGTAGCGGCAAAGCCGGGTGGGAGCGTTTTTCCTGCCTACGTGCCCTTCCCGAACAAGCCGAAGCCGGACTATCCCTCCTCTGGCGACCCGTACCTTGATGGCTACGACAATTTTCCCAAGAACCCGGTAAAGGCCATCACTGGCAACGTCGGACAGAACAGCACCGTCACCGCCATGACGATCGGGCTGTTCCCTCCGCCGACGCCGTACGAAAACAATCCAGCCTGGCAGGCGATCAACAAAGAGCTCAACGTCGACTTCAAAATGAACATCGTCGCACCGGGCGATTACATTCCGAAGCTGGCGACGGTTATGGCCGGCGGCGACATGCCAGACTTGTTGTTCTTCTATTACAACCTGCAGACGGCCATCACCGCGGTCGCTGGGGTGCCGCAATTCCTCGAGGCTCAGGGCGCCGACCTGACGCCGTATCTGTCTGGCGATGCGGCCAAGGATTACCCCAGCCTGGCGAGCATCCCGACACGTGCCTGGAAGAACTCCGGCAGCGTCTACAACAGCAAGATCATCATGATCCCCAAGCCCTTGTATTCCGAGGGGTTCGTCTTCCTGAAGAACGTCAATCAGTGGGACGGCGACCTCGGCAAAGACTACGTCCCGAAGAATGCCGACGACTTCAAGCGGGTCATGCTGGCCTTGACCAGGCCAGCAGAAGGACGTTACGCGACGGCGGCGGCAGGCGCATCATCCAATGCGGACGCGTTCGGCCTGGGTTGGTATTCACAGCTGTTCGGCGCGCCGAACCAGTGGCGACTGAGCGCTGACGGCAAACTGACGCGCAGTTTTGAGACGCCCGAATACAAGGAGACGGTCGCCTTTGTGCGCGACCTGTACGCGTCGGGGGTGTACCACCCCAACACGCTACAGATGAGCAGCGGACCAAACGGCCGGTCGGATTACGCGGCCGGCAAATGGACCATCTGGCTCGATGGCTTTGCGACGGCATGGAGCGACCCGTGGCGTCGGGCGCGAGCGTCGAGCAATCCGTTCGAGGTCCACATGATCCCGTTGTTCGCGGCACACGATGGCGGTAAACCGGTTCATCATTTGAACGCGGCGCATTTGGGCGCGACGGCGATCAAGAAGGGCAGCCCCGAGCGGGTGAAGGAGCTGCTGCGGGTGTTGAACTATCTGGCGGCGCCATTCGGCAGTAAAGAAGACTTGCTCTTGTCGTATGGGGTGGAGGGGCCGGACTATGCGCTTGATGACAAGGGCAACCCGGTGTTGACAGAGCGCGGGAATCCAGACGCGAATTACCTGCCGTTCAAGTACGTGGCGCAGCGGCCGTCGGTGTTGTACTTGCCGGACATACCGGACTTTACGCGCGTGCTGTCAGATGCTGAGAAGCAGCTCATTCCAATTGGCATTGCGGACCCGACGGTCGGCTTCGTCTCACCGACGGGGGTCCGGCAAGGGGTGGTGGTGAACCAGACGTTCCAGGATGGGATGCGCGACATCGTCGTGAACCGTCGGCCGATGTCGGATTTCGATCAGCTGGTGACAGACTGGCGGAGTGGGGGTGGCGAGACAATGCGCAAAGAGTTTCAGGATGCGATTGGGGCGGCTAAGTAAAACGAAGGGTTTGGGAGTTGAGCATGAAGGGTGTTCCGACACAACTGGGCCATGTCGCGCTGCGCGTGCGCGATTTGGACCGCGCAGTCACGTTCTACAGCGATGTTCTGGGGCTGACGCTGCATCGACGCCAGGAAGACAAAGTGGCCTTCCTCGGTGCGCGGACGGATGCATCGCACGAGATCGCCTTGTTTGCGTTGCCGGCCGATGCGCCCGGGCCAGACCCAGCTCGCGTTGGCATGTACCACATGGCCTGGGAGATGCCGTCCTTCGACGAGCTCCAGGCGCTGCACGATCGGCTGCTGGCCAACAACGCCCAGATCGCCGGCTACAGCGACCGACAGATGAACGTGATGTTCCTGGATCCCGACGGCAATGAGCTCGAAGCGATCTGGGAACCCAGCGATGCCGAAATGGACCGACTCAAAGCCGCGGGTCCGCTGCCGCGTCTCAGGCCCTCCTGAAGCCCATCGTCCCCGGCCTATTTCACGTTCATGGCAGCGTACGAGTTTGAAGTTCAGACGGTCTTGCCGAGGTCGCTGGCAGTCGCTCGTGGGGCGGCTTCACGAGCAGGTTTGGCGGAGACCATTTTGGAGCTGCTCGATCCCGTCTGGACCGTCCTGCGGGAGCAGGGGCTGCCTTTTGGGCACAATGTCGTGGTCTACCCACAGGGAGGCTTGATGAACATCGACGCTGGGGTGGAAGTGTTCGGCCCATTCCAGCCCAGCGACCAGGTGCAGCCGTCGACGACACCCGCTGGTGAGGCCGCAATGACCGTGCATTGGGGCGACTATGCCAGTCTGGCGGAGGCGCACATCGCAGTCGGGCAGTGGTGCCAGGCGCATGGCCGCCAGCCGGCCGGGCCGACCTGGGAGGTCTATGGCGACTGGGAGGACGATCCGCAACGCCGACGAACCGACGTGTACGTCCTGCTCAGCCCCGCCTAACGGGCTTCGGGCCGTGCGGCCGGCTGGCGATCAACTGGCTGACGATCGCGGCGGTGAGCGGGTCGACGCATTTCTGCGCCAGCGGTTAGGAGGCCAGGTGACGAACCTGGAGCGGATCAACCACGGTGAGTGGTCGACCGCGTTCAGCTTCACTCACCGCAGCGGCCAGTACGTGGTGCGGTTCAGCGCGCGCGACGAAGATTTTCTGAAAGACCAGCGAGTCATGCGTTATCGATCGTCCGTGCTGCCGGTGCCCAACATCATCGACATCGGCCCGGCTTTCGATGGCTTTTATGCGCTTTCGCAGCAGATCAGCGGCCGGTTTTTCGATACGCTCGACGGGGCGCAGCTGCACCACGCGCTGCCGTCACTCTTTGACGCGCTAGACGCGATGCGCACCGCCGACATCACTGACAGCAATGGGTTTGGCATCTGGGATGGCAGCGGCAACGCGCCACACGCGACATGGCATGCGGTGCTGCTGGACGTCGCTACCGACCGGGCGACCAATCGGACGCATGGCTGGCGCGAACGGTTGCTGTCCCAGTCGGACGCGGCGGAGGCGTTTGAGGTGGCGTACGCCGCGCTGCGGCGCAGCCTGACAGACGTGCCGCGCGACGCGCGCTACCTGGTCCACTCGGACCTGCTCAACTTCAACGTTCTCGTCGACCATGACGTGCTCAGCGGCGTCATCGATTGGGGCTCGGCACTGTACGGCGATTTTGTGTGGGACATCGCCTGGCTGACGTTCTGGCAACCCTGGTATCCCGCCTGGCGCGGTATCGACATTACTTCCGCGGCGCAAGCGCACTACGCCGCGATCGGACTCGACGTGCCAAACTTTGCGGCGCGTGTGCGCTGTTGCGAGCTCGCCATCGGTCTCGACGGCATGGCCTATCAAGCGTTCAAGCAACGCTGGAGCGACCTCGAGGCGACAGGCAAGCGCGTGCTGGCGATCGTGCGGCGGTAGCCCCTTATGGCCGCGGTGTCGGCCGCGGTGTGGGCGGGCGGGTTGGGCCCGGGGTGGCGGTTAGCGCGCCTGCCGTGCTCGTCGGACCGCGCGTCGGCGTGGCAGCGGGTGTCGCGGTCGCCTGCGGGGTCGGTGTGGCTGGTGGACTGACATTGACGATCAGCGGCGCCGACTCCTGGGCATTGTTGAAGCTATCGAAGACGCGCAGCCTTAACCGATAGCGCCCCGCCGCCAGGCCAGTGGTGTTCCACACACCGAGCAGCGCTTTGTCGACCGCCTGCGCGCGCCCGTCGGTGATCGGTGACCACGTGGCGGGAGTATCTCCCTGGCCAACATCGAGCGTGTACTTGGCGAAGTCGTCGACATAGGCTGAGCCGACCACTTGCACTGTCTGGCCAGCGGTGATTCGGTCGCTGCCGGTCGGGCCCATGATCAGGGCGACTTTCTCGCCCTGGTACACGTCTGAGCAATCGGCTTGCGGCGGCCCGCCGAAGCCGTGCGCGGCACCCCACACGCGGTACGGCTCTGGCAAGGTCACGAAGACCAGCTGCTCGCGGGCGTTGTCGGGTACGAGTGGCGTCGAGCGCTTGCCGTTGATTTTGCACACGTCCACGCGCTGGTGCCAATTGTCCGGCGTGTTGGGCTGGTTGACGCCGGGCACGAACCAGTCCTGGCGAATCCCGTGCACCGGCAGCGTATTTTCGCGGCAGTCCTCGGTCGGCAGCAGGCCGGACAGCGAACACACCTCGCCTTGCTGGACGCCTTGCGGTGGCTTGAACGTCGAGACCGTCGTGCCGTCCAGGGCACCCGCCATGAACGCATGCCAGATCTGGCCAGCGCCGGCGACCCCGAGCACATCTTTCATCGGCGTGTTGTTGGTGTTGCCGACCCAGACACCCGTAACGAGATCGGGCGTGTAGCCGACGACCCAGGAATCGCGAAACTCATCGGTCGTACCCGTTTTGACGGCTGCGGTCCGCCCAGGCAAGACCAGCGCGCTGTTGGCGCCGTAGGTTGGCTGGCGGGCTTTGTCGTCAGACAGGATCGACGTGACCTGGTACACCAGCCGTGGATCGGCGGCTTCGACACTCTTCGGCTTGTATTCGAACAGCACCTTGCCAGCCGAATTCGTGACTTTGAGGATCGAGACCGGATCGAGCTTGCGATAGCCAGTGGTGGCCCGATCGGGCGGGACATCGATGCCAGACTGTTGGCCGCCGTTGGCCAGGACCGAATAAGCGTAGGTCAGGTCGAGCAATTTGACTTCGCCGCCGCCGAGCGTCACCGACAACCCATAGCGGTCCGGTTCGCGCAGGTCGTTGATCCCCAGGCGATGAGCCGTCGCGATCATTTCGGGGACGCCGACGAACTGCAACGCCTCGACTGCCGGGATGTTGCGCGATTGGGCCAGCGCTTCACGAACGGTCAGGGGACCAGGAAACTTGTTGTCGAAGTCGTTGGGCTTGTAGTTACCAGGGAACGTCGTCGGGATGTCCCAGACCATCGTGGCCGGGTTCCAGCCCTTGCCGAACGCGGTCAAATAGGTGAATGGCTTTAGCGTCGACCCAGGTTGGCGTGGGGCGATGGCGACGTTCACCTGCCCGTCGATGGCTGGATCATCGAATTTGACCGAGCCGAGCATGGCCATCACTTCGCCCGTGCTGGGCTGGATCGACACGAGCGCAGCGTTGGTCGCATTACGAGCTTTGATGTCGGCGATATGGTCGGTGGCGGACTGTTCGGCGAGATGCTGCAGGTCGAGATCGAGGCTGGTCGTGATCTGCAGCCCCTCGCGGAAGAGCGCTTCGGTCCCGAACTGCTGCTCGACGAGCTGGCGCACGTACGTGACGAAGTGTGGCGCTTCGCGCGGCCCCGTTTCCGTCGGCGGAATGAGTTTCAGGGGCACCTTCAAGGCGGCGTCGAGGTCGGCTGAGCTGATTGCGCCGGTGCGCACCATCTGTTCGAGCACGTACGTCTGCCGTTCTTTGGCTGCCGACAAGTTGCTGTAGGGGTCGTAGTACGACGGCGCCTGCGGCAGGCCGGCCAGCAGCGAGGCTTCGGCCAGACTGAGGTCTTTGGCGGATTTGCCGAAGTACGTTTGCGCGGCGGCTTCGACCCCGTAGGCGCGATTGCCGTACGAAATCTCGTTCATGTACATCTCGAGGATCTGGTCCTTGGTGTAGCGCCGCGTCAGCTCCATCGCCAGGAACGCTTCTTTGATCTTGCGCTCGGCGGTCTGTTCGGGGCCGAGCAGCGTGTTTTTGACCAGCTGCTGGGTGATAGTCGACGCGCCTGATTGGGGCGAGCCGCTGCGGACCCACTGGTAGGTGGCACGGACGACGGCGCGCACGTCGAAGCCAGGGTTGTCGTAAAACGAGGCGTCCTCAGCGGCGACGGTGGCATCGCGCATAATCTTGGGGACGTTGCTGATCGGGACGAGGATACGTCGACCACCTTGTGGGTCGTTCACTTCCTGGAGCAGTTTGCCGTTGCGGTCCAGGATGCGCGCGGTCTGGAACAATTGGCGATGC
>DASYKL010000256.1:0-4017 GCA_035995405.1 Chloroflexota bacterium | reverse complement strand
CTACCGTTTGGATCTGCCGGGCGAGCCGCGAGCGGCGGTTTTGCGGCTGTATATCGCTGATGCGGCGGCGTGTCGGCGTGAGGTCGCGCTCCTGCGCCTTGTCGCTGGACGTGTGCCCGTGCCCAGGGTGTTGCGCGCGGAACCTGACGCTGATCCGCCCTGGGTACTCATGGAGTGGGTCGACGGGATGCGTTTCGACCACATGCTGGCGCAAGCCTCGTCGGCTGAGGTTGCCCAAGCGTGCCATTCGGCGGGTGCAGTCCTGGCCGCCATTCATGACTTCTCATTTGCGGGTCCAGGTTCTTTGGGACCGAACCTCGAAATTGCCGAGCCGATGGGTTATGCCTGGCTCCCGGGCGTCGCGGAGTTCTTCGCCCAGCCAGGCGCGCAACAACTGGTGGGCGCTGATCTGGCCAGCCGTGTGAGGCGCCTGATCAAAGATGAAGGGTGGCGCCTCGACGAGGTGTGGCGTCAGTCACGTCTGGTGCATGCCGATTACAAGCCGTGGAATCTGCTCGCACGACGTACGGATGCAGGTTGGACAATCAGTGCGGTATTGGATTGGGAGTTCACGTTTTCTGGTCCACCGCTGTGCGACTTCGGGATCTTTTTGCGGTATGCCGAACGCATGCCAGCGGAGTACCAGTCGGGCTTCCTCGACGGCTATCGCGACGCCGGTGGGAAGCCGCCGCCGGACGTGCGCAATCTCGCTCGACTGATCGACCTGGTGTCGCTGTGGACTTTCCTGGAGCGGGCGCCCGACGATCCTGCCGTCCTGCGTGATGTCACACCGGTGTTGCGTGCCACCGTGGACGCCTTCGCGCGGTGAATGTTGGAGTTTTTCCTGTCAGGACAATCCTCCGCCGCACGATCGCAGCGCGGTGCCGCGGCAGTAACACCAACAAACCCGGTGTGAGACTTTGCGCAATTGACGAGGAACGGCACGCGGCACGCCCCGCCGAACTTGACCAGACGAGAGATGCGGCTGACGACCGTGCATGTCGAATCCGGGCACCGGCCACCGGTCCAACTGGCCGGCGAATCAAATGATGATCGTGTCCCGCACCTGCGTCAGGATTGAGCAGTTAGCGGCGGGGGGCCTCGAAGCCGGTTACGGTGCGGCTAGCGGAGTTGACGCTATGAAAACTGTCTCGGCTGTCGTAGCCCCAGCGGGCGGCAGCTAACTCGAAAAGAATGATCAGGATGGCGACGAAGAGGAGTTCCACGGTACTCACCTAGAGGAGGAAATGGCGACGCTGTTGGACTCGCCGGTAACGGCGGCGTCGAGGCAGACGAGGCACGGGTCGATGCGCGTCGCGAGAGCGCGCAGACCATCGGCCACGGTCTGGCGGACCAAGACGAGCGGCCGGGCGGCGGCAGTGTGGGCCGCGGTGTGGGCGGCCGTCGGCTGGGCATTGGGGGCACGGCGGAGGTGATCGGCAAGCGCGTCCCGAGCGGCTTCGTCGAGTCGGCTACGAATGAGTTCGGCCGCATAGACCTCGAGCACCAGCGGGCTCTGCATCATCAAATCTTCTAACCTCCTACCAGTGTTTGAGTAGTTACACTCTAGCATTCGTGCTCTAACCTGTCAAATCATTGTTAACGGTTATATAGCGCGCTACACTGAGTCTGGACGCGCGACGATGCACGACCCGCAACAGGCCTCCCAAGCAATACCGACCGCCCAGCCACCTAAGCTGTCAGACACGGCGTTCGTGTTCGACCTCGATGGCGGACGGCCGTGTCTCGATTTCGCCAACACGCTCACCAGCTCGGGCGTCGACCACCTCGCGACCTATACCGATCTGGTCGCCTTCGCCGACCAGTCAGAGCTCATAACCCCCTTCGATGCCGTCTGGTTGCAGGCCGAGGGCGAACGCGACCCGCTGATTGCGCAAGGGGTGGTGGTCCGCGCTCGACGGCTGCGCGCGGCGATGCGGGCGATCTTTGCCGCCATCGCCCTCGACGAGACGCCGAGCGACCACGACCTGAGCGTGCTGAACTTCGACCTGGCGGCGTCGCTCGGCCATGCTCGAGTGGTGCCCCAGGGGGAGGGCGGCTATCGCTGGGGCTGGGCCGGCCGCAACCTGGATGCGCCGCTGTGGCCAATCACGCGCTCAGCCGCGGATGTGCTGACCTCAGACGCGGAGCGACGGCTGGTGCGCCAGTGCGGGGCGAGCGATTGCAGCTGGCTCTTTGTCGATACGACGCGCAATCGGAGTCGGCAGTGGTGCTCGATGGCGTCGTGCGGTAATCGCGAAAAAGCACGACGGCATTACCAACGCCAGCGGGCCAATCGCGAGACGGCCTGAGCCGAAGCGGACTCGGCGGTGCCGATCGCCCCAGCGGCGGGCGGCGGGCGGCGGGGGCAAATCAGCGCCAGGAACGGCGATCGTCGGCCCGCCAAGCGGCGGGGCAAATCAGCGTCAGGCGCGGGCGACAGACCGATCGGTGACCTGCGTGTCGCCGCGTTACAGCGAGCCCAGGCGGAGCGTCCAGGCGACGATACGCGTCAGCCGCAGCATGTCCTGACCCCAGGGATCGGCTGACAGTCGAGCTTCGATCGACGTGGCGTCGCTCGAGCGGACAATCAGCAGGACCTCTGGCGTGCCGTCGAGCGGGCCGCCCAGCAGCACGAAGCCGTCGTTCACCAGTGCATCCATGAACGCGGCGTGGGCCGGCCAGTCGGATTGCTCTTCCATCGCCTGGGACCCGTCCCAGGCGGGGCCACGGGTCCGTGTCACCACGAATAGACGGTTCGGCGAGCTCATCGGCGCACGCGCCGGCGGAGGCCCTCGGCGGTGGCGAGCAGGCCGAAGAGGGGCAGAGCGAGTTGACGGCGCCAGCGCCAGGGTTGGCTGAGCAGACGGTGCAGCCATTCGAAGTGCAGGCGGCGGATCCAGCGCGGGGCTCGCGGCGCGGTTCCCGATAGGTAGTTGAAGACGCCGCCGACGCCGATGCCGACAGGGATACCGAGCAACACCAGGTTTCTGTCGAGCCACAGCTCTTGTTTGGGGGCGCCGTAGGCGACCAGCAGGACGTCTATCGGACCCGCCGCGCGGATCTGGGCCCTGGTGGCTTCGTCGTCGGCGGCGGCGGGGGAGCCGGGCGTGGCGCCGGCGATGGTCAGGCCCGGAAAGTCTCGGGTGAGCGCCTCAGCAGCGCGGGCCGAGACGTCGCCGTGGCCGCCGAGGAGAAACCACCGTTGGCCACGTTTCGCGCCAGCCTCGGCCAGCATGAGTACCAGATCGGTGCCCTGGACGTGCTCGCGCAGGCGCTCGCCGGCGAGGCGAGCGGCGAGCAGCAGGCCGACACCGTCGGGGATGTTCAGGGCGGCGCGCTGCAGGGCGGCGCGGAACGGGGCATCGCGGCGGGCGAGCATGACGAACTCGGGGTTCGGCGTGGTCACCGTGTGCGGGACGCGGCTGGCGATTGCGTCCAGCAGGATGGTCAGGGCTTCGGGGTAGGTGACGTCGTCGATGCGGACGCCGAGGATGCTGACCGCGTGCAGCGTGGGCTGAGACATCTGAGGCAGGCGGCAATCACGGTAGCAGGCGACGACGCGGGCGCGGCAGTGGTCCGCCGCACTCTGGCGCGGAGCACGGGTAGGCGGAGGTGAATGCGGAGGCAGGACGCTCGGCGCGCGACGACGCCAGGGTGGGGGCGTGCCAGGGGGCTGAGACAGAAACGTACACAGCCGGACGCCTTAGAATCCGCCGGTGCCGACTTTGCTGACTGGCGTGGGCTATATCGGCGCGGTTTTGCTGCGCCGCCTCGTTGAGCAGCCTGGCGCGGCGCCGGTGGTGGCGCTCGAGAATTTCTTCTGCACTCCACGCGCGGATGTACTGGCGGCATTGCCCGCGGGGGTCACGCTGGTGGAAGGCGACGCGGCCGAGCCGATCGACGTGGCGCGGGCGTTTGACGCGCTTCCGAGCGGCGGCCTGCGGGCGTCGACAGGCGCTGCGCCCGTGACGGTGTTTCATCTGGCGGCCCAGCCGAGCGCCGCCGTCGCGGTAA
>DASYKL010000255.1:0-2158 GCA_035995405.1 Chloroflexota bacterium | reverse complement strand
TCCCATTAGGGCTTTTACAACCGGTTCCGACGACACTCCACGCTCAATTACCAGAGCCCGGCCGACTTCGAGGGCGACTCCGGTGGTCGGCCCAAGCTCGGTCCGCGGTGCGCCCTCCCTGACAGCCAGGCCGAGCGGCGGCGAGCTCGTCCACGTAACGTGCATGCGCGGATCATTCGCCAGGCGCCGGGCATACGTCAGCGTTGGCTTTCCTATGAAGGTCCCGCAAACCGGGCCCATCGGCGGTGGCGCCGACCAGCAATGGCATCGGTCAGCAAGAACCAGTTCGGCATCGTCAGCAGGCCGCCTGGTGTGAGCAGCTCGACTACACGATCGAAATAAGCGGGCTGGGCGGCGAACCAGGAGTCGTCGTGGACAAAGTCATACACGAGCGGCTGCTTCAGCAAGCCACAGCGCGCTACAGCCAAAGCCCGTCCCGAGATCGTCACATCGCGTGGTGCGCACGCTGTCAGTCGCCGACCGAAATCGTAGGCATCACGACCTCGGCGAAGTAGCGTCCCCAGTCTGGCTGGGTGCCGTCCGCATCCGTGAAGCCGTACACGCGGGCTAGCTGCCCGCTGCTCAGTGCCTGGCCGGACCAGCGTTGGGAAGCAGGATCGGCAGCGAGTGCGGTTACGGCGCGACCGATGTAGGTGGGCGTTTCTGAAGCCACGAAGTGGGGATCTTGCGCCGCGGCTTCGCGCCAGGTGTCGGCTGTAACAGCGAAATGGTCCAGCATGGCCTCCGATCGCAAGAAGCCAGGCGTGAGTGCTACGACCGCTACTCCGTATGGGCGCAGGTCCGCCGCCTCGCCAAGCGCAAGCCGGATCACGCCGGCTTTAGTCATGTCGTAAAACAACGAGCCACGATATCCCGGATCGGTGCCGTCGGTGATTTCAACCACCAGGCCACGCCCTCGCTGGACCATCAGCGGTATGGCATACCAGCTGGTGATCATGTGCGTCTCCAGTCCCTGGCGGTACAGCCGCAACCCGTTCTCCAGGCTATGTTCCCAGAAAGGTATTCCCCACTGCGCCAGCGGGTCGCCACCCCAGATATCGTTGACTAACACGTCCAGTCGGCCAGCCTGCTCGTGTTGGATCCGCTCGATCAGCTGCTGCACCTGTATTGGCTGGGCGTGGTCCACCTGAAGTGCGACCCCATTACCCCCAGCAGCACTAACGAGCTCAGCAGTTTCCTCAATCGTTTCCGGCCGATTCATTGGCGAGCGTTCGGCACGGGTGCTGCGCCCCGTTACGTATACGGTCGCACCAGCGCGACCCAACTCGACAGCGATCGCTCGCCCTGCGCCACGCGTCGCGCCAGCCACAAGCGCCACCTGTCCGTGCAACCGACGATCCTGCATCGTCTAATGTTTCCTTTCCGGCTTGATTGTTCGCGCGACCCGTTCAGCGGGCGTCACACGGTAAGGACCCAAAACGGTTTGTAGATCCCGGCGGAGTGAATCGACCAGCGGGACCTCACGGTGGATAGCCCAGCTGACCTGGCTACCGTGACGGATAGCTGTGAGCGCGAAGGTCAGCTCGAGCACGTTCGTGGTCGGAGCCAGGTATCCCTGTACGAGGGCGGTGCTCAGGCACTCCTCGATGCTCTGGCGCAACTGATGCTCCTGCTCGACCAGGACAGCGCGAAACTCAGGGTCGGCAAGATCCAGGTGCAGAAACGCCAGGTGATTGGCAAACGTCTCCGCTGTGGGACCGGCTGTCAGCTCGGCGCCGCAGATGGCTAACAGCGCCTCCATGAGCCGATCCAGTGGATGCTCCATCGGCGAGTTGACATACGCCGCTTTGAATTGACCGGCGGGCTGCGATCCGCGGACGAAACTGAGCAACAGGTTACGTTTGGACCCGAAGCGCTGAGCAATTGCACCGGGGGTGAGACCGGCTTCGAGTGCGACATCCGCGAGCGTGAGTCGAGCCGGCCCGACCTTGCCGACAGCAGTGGCCACCGCAGCCAGAATGTCATGATCCGATGCCGACCGTGGCCGGCCCAATGGCGGGGAGCGCAACTGAATCAGCCCTCGTTACTAAATGATCGTTCACATAGTAATAAGCGCGCGTTGGAATGTCAACTGCCTAGTAGGCGGGCCGCCGACGGCCGCCCTACGACTCTGGCCAATAACAGATGGCAGCGGGGT
>DASYKL010000254.1:0-4665 GCA_035995405.1 Chloroflexota bacterium | reverse complement strand
GTCATCGCAATCGACGAGGTAGGTCGCTACCGCGTGCGACTCGCCGATGGCTCGCTCGTCACCCTGGATCCAACTCAAGTATCCATCGTCGCCGCGCCAGATGCATTACCAGGTTCTTCTCAAACGGCTCAAACGCTGCCGACCGCTGAACCGTCGCCGCAGGACACGCTGCTCGTAGTGTCAAATGCCGCAGCCTCTGTGCTCCCGGATTCGGACGCCGATCGAGCTGAACCCACTGCAATTTCACCGGTTGATGGCAGCCAAGCAATGTCTGATACAGCAATAGATGTGGTCTCAAACGGCGAACAGGACACGGACACGCCCGCCTCTCCGAATTGAACCGGGTCGTTCGGATCGCTACACGTGAGGTCCGGCCGTGCGACAGGTGTTCACCGACTGGGCTCGACAGGAGGGCGATTTTCGGTAGCGATTTCGCGCGCGTAACGCTCCGATCAGCATGAGGAACGGGACCCGCGGGTCCCGTTTTCGGCTAAGTGAGAGCTGCGTAGCCCTAAGCTGCCGAGTGGGTCCGCAGCGCGTGGGCCATTTGTCGCGCCACTCGATGATCATCGCGTTAGCGCAATTGAGGTCTGCACAGACGCCTTGTTCTACGGACCCGTCCCTTCCGTCAGTCGACGCCATCGACTATTGGCGCAGAAACACGTGTCGTCAGCTGTCATATGCTGGGCCCGCCGTCGGTGACTCGTCGTGAACGTCTATGACCTGCATGCCAGCCTCGACCGCTGAGCTGACTGGCCGGGCCAGGTGACGTTTGCCGCAAGCATCCAGGGGCGGATTCAGCCGGAGCCGACCGTTGGAGATATTCCCGGGGAAGTGACCGTGAAACCCACTGCCCGAGCGGCGCTTGCCAGGCGTGCGTCGTAGGTAACGACCCGCGCGAGACCGTAGCGTAGGTGGCGATAATTCTCCCGCCAGATGCAACACCCGGTCGTTCACCCGCACCAGGTCGATGCGCGAAAGGACGCGCTGACCGCGTCGGACTCCCTCCGCGCCGCGCGGCAGCAGCGCCCGGGCTACCTGGGTGCGCGCCAGCGCGCTCGATACGTCCGGCTGACGGCGCCGCAGGTATTGGCGCAGCGCGTTCGACTCGGGCGCCACCTCAACCAAATTTCACGATGGCTGAGGAGTCGAGATAGGTGACTCGCTCAACGCTCATCTGCGCGCAGCCGAGCCAGGACCGACGAAGCGGACTCCTGCCCTGGTGGGAGTGGCAGCGGCTCAGGCAGGTCGTCCAGCTAGCCGCTGGCGCGGTCGATTTCACCCGCCGCGAGTAGCTGGCGATATGGGCTGCCCGTAGGGAGCGGCGGGAGCAACGCCACCGGCCGCCCACGGTCGGTGATCTCGATGCTCTCGCCGCTCTCGACCTGACGCAGCAGCTCGCTTGCGCGCTGGCGGAGCTCACGAATGCCCACCCGCCTCATGTGCTAGTTGTAGCTCATCGGGTGAACGCGGGCGAGCTTCCAGTTGGATGTGGTCACGTCATGCAAGGGCACGAACAGTCTGGTCTCAATCGCTTCAGGCGAGAGTCTTGAAAAGCATTTGTTCGCCCAGATCGGATAGTCATACGCCAGCCCGCCGCGAGCAGCGTGGTCAGAAGGCAGCTGACCAGGCTCGGTCTGCACAGCCTTCCGGCGACGCTCGAACCCGAAGCTGATCGCGCAGCCACGAGCGAGACCAGCTTAACCTGAGGGACCCCAGCCACGCCTGCCGCCCCGGCGCCATTCCGCGGCACGCCATCTCACCTGGCACAGCCTGTGCTGCTCATCGCGCTGCTTGCGCCTGGCGACAGAGCCAGTGCGCCTGGTGGAGGTCTTTTGTGCTCACTGGGGTCAACGCGCGCGGTCGGTCATGCTGGGGCGTGACGGGTGTCTCTCAGACCAGGTCGTGGTTCGTCGGTTGCCTGGTATTGGTGGCCAGTCTGTCGGGCGTTTCGGCGCACGGTGCGCAGTCGATCCACACTGCCCATGCTCAGCCAGTCGTGGATATGTTCGTGGGCACGCTCCAGGGTATGGACGCTTATGTGGCGGTCGCCTCGGACGGCAACGGCGTTATGGCCTATGTGTGTGACGGAGATGGTGGGACACTCTCCGAGGATTTTTCCGGTAGCGCCAACGATGCGCAGGACGGGGTACTCAGCCTCACTGGCGATCACGGTGCAGTGTTGCAGCTCAACGTGGATGCGAGCACGCTGCCTACACTGCTGGTGCCCGGTGCGCAAATTACGGGCTCGGTGACAACGCTCGATGGACTGTCATACCAATTCACCACCGTGCCCGCGGTCTCGCCGGGCGGGCTTTACCATGCCCCGGAGACACCGCTTGGCGACGGGTCGACGGGCGAGGGCTGGTGGGTTCGCCTCAATACAGGTGAGATCAAAGGCATCACCTCACCGCCCTGGCAGGAGTGCATCGGTAATGTGGCCAGCATTGGTGACATCCAGATGGAGATGGACTGTGCGCAACTGCTTGGGATCCCGTATGGCCAACAGGACCCGGGCTACAACAGCTTCGCCGTTGACCTTGCCAACCAGTGCGCGGATACCCCGGGCAACCAGACGCTGGTGCCGGATTATCAGCAACTGCTGAAGCTGAAGAGGGCTGGCAACCCGGCCAGCCCTGGCGATGCGCGGAGCGCGCTTTCCGATGCTGACCAGCAGGCGTACGACACGCTTGGGTGTGTGCCTGGGCCACCAAAGCCCCAGGTGTCGGCGACAGCAGCCGCGTTGACTCCCAATGGTGGCAGCATCCACGTGCCATCCAGGACGGCGCCTAACACAATCACCCCGCAGCCGGTGTCGGCGGGCGTCGTCAGGTCCACCGTGAAAAAGCCCTAGCTCGAGCGCAGCATACTGGTATTGCAACAGAGTCGCCTTCGCCGGCTGCTCGGCCTCGTTATCGGACTTGAACCCCAGGGCCCGATGACGGCGCGCGCGCGCACGCGGTGCAACCGATGTTCGCCGACCCTGGAGTCAGGTCCGTGGCCTCTATTGCGGAGACGTTCGACAGAGCTTTGACGGATGCCACCGGCGGTGTGCTGACGCTCGCAACGGAGAGCGGCTCCCACTCGGCCTGAACATCGACGCCGGCGCACTGCAGGCGATTATCACGTCCGGGGGCGGCGTCACTGGCAGCCTTGTCACTGCCGACGGGGCTCCTCGTCTGGAACCTGGCGTGTGTTCAGTAACGTATCGATTCGCGGCCGCCGCCGCTGCTCCCGCTTCAGACAGCTCGGCTCTTGCAGGAAATACGGCCGACCTTGGCGTCACCACAAATTCCGCGGCGGGTGCAACTCCAGCTCGAGGCGCACCGGCTGGTGATTGAGTCCAGTTGAGGTGACGTTGATGGATGTTAGTCCCGAGCGTTTGCCATGCCCGGCCCAATCAGAACGCCATCGATGAGCCGGTTCTGTTAGGACGCCTGGCAGCGGCCGCACCCACCGACTGGTTTACCGGCGCAACCCTGACCGGGCCCAGGGCGTGCGGTTTCTCGCGCTCATCGGCTTCTCAGCGGAGGCCGGTCCATCGCCGACCTCGCCGGCGCCGACCCTATCGAGCCGCTCCACGTCGCCGAAGCGATCCAGGACCACCCCGTGGCCCCGAACGCTAGCCTTTGGCAGGGACAAGAAAAGGGGTAAACGAAAGCCCGGAGCAGGGCGCTCCGGGCTTTCTGGCTGGGGGCACGTAGTGTATGTCCCGCTCTGAGCCTAATCCAGCCTG
Organism: Chloroflexota bacterium; assembly: GCA_035995405.1. Lineage (GTDB taxonomy): Bacteria > Chloroflexota > UBA6077 > UBA6077 > CF-72 > CF-72. The sequence goes on along the minus strand of DASYKL010000254.1, from coordinate 929 downwards.
ATGGTTGTCAGCGGGGACACCAATCAAAACGCCTCAGGAGCGGGATCTATTCCCCGTTTTTGGCGCGTTTTGGGCGCGCCGCCGTCGTCTGAGCAGCGCCCCGCCCAGGATCGCCAGCAGCACGACCGCGACCACAACTTCGGCGATGTCATCGGCCTCTGTGGCCAGCAGCGTCAGCAGGTTTTGCCATTGGCTGGCCAGCAGGCTGCCGGCGAAGAAATAGAGCAGCGCCCACAGCAGCGCGGCGACCGCGGTGGACGGGGCGAACATCCAGTACGGCACCTCGAACAGCCCAGCCATAACGGTGGTTGGCGTGCGCAGGCCAGGGATCAGACGACCGGCGACGATCGCCAGCGGACCGTAACGCTGCAGCCAACCCTGCAGTGTGGAAATACGTGATTCGTTCAAATGCAGGACGTGGCCATAGCGGTCAAGCATCGGCCGACCGCCACGCCGGACGATGGTGTACAGCACGCTCGACCCGACGAATGCTCCGGCAGTTGCAGCGAGCAGAATTTGCAGGACGGTCCCGGGCGTATTGCCTGGTCGCGCTCCAGCAGCCATGACCAGCGTGTCGCCGGGAATGAACCAGATCGGCACACCCGCCTCCTCCAGCACCAGGAACAGGAACAAGCCCAGCGCTTCGTTGGCCGCATAAAACGCCAGCAGCGCGTTGACAATCCCGGACAGATTGCTCATGCCGATGCAGCAATCGGCAGAATAACCGTAAACAGTGCTCCGCCAGTCGGCGCGTTGGCGGCGGAAATACTGCCGCCGTGGACTTCGACGATAGCCTGGGCGATCGCCAATCCCAGACCTGCCCCACCGCCAAGTCGCGCTCGCGCGGCATCGGTGCGGTAGAAGCGATCGAAGACGTGGCCGAGATGCTCGGGTGGCACGCCCGGGCCATGGTCGCTGACCTGGACGCA
>DASYKL010000253.1:0-3680 GCA_035995405.1 Chloroflexota bacterium | reverse complement strand
TCAGTAAGATGGCGAGGGCAAGCGGCGAACGATGTTATCACCGCTGTCCCCCAAACAATAGCCTCCAGAGGAGAACGGATGCGCGGTCATGAGGCAGAATGCAGGCCAGGCGCTAGCGTGCTAGCTCCGTACAGTCATCACCGCTGATGCCGCTGTACGATCTCGGCCCGCGCACCATCCGCATCTACCAATCACTCGTCGAGCGGATCCGCTCCGGCGAGCTTCCGCCCGGCGCCCAGCTGCCACCCCATAAGCGCCTGGCCAGCGACTTCGGCGTTGCCCCAATGACCATTCGCCAGGTCCTGGCCCGACTCGAAGAAGATGGCCTGGTCTCCCGCCAGGTTGGACGCGGCACGTTCGTGCGTGCCCCACAAGGGCCACGCATTCTGATCGTCGCCAGCGCACCACTATCTGCCACGCTCGCCGACCAGGTCACCGGCCGCACAGCGCATGCCGTCGATGTCACTGCGAGCGCTGACGAGGCGGCAGCACTCCTGGCGGCTGAGCCAGGTCTATCGCTCGTGCTGATCGAAGTCGGCCCAGGTGCTGCCAGCGTCGATACCGTGCGCACCATTCGCCGCCGCTGGCCGCGGCTGGCCGTCGCGGCTGTCGTCGCCACAATGAATGACTTGCTGCCGCTGCAGGGGACGCCTGAGTGCCCGGTGCTGGTGCTGTCCTCGCCACCACGCGCCGATCAGGTCAGCGAGGTGGTGCGGTTAGCGGTCGCGTCTACTGCGAAGCCGGAAGCCGACACCACGACGGCGGGTATGGCAACGCTGACGTTTCAAGCGCGACTGCTCGAGTCGGTCGAGCACGCCATCATCGCCACGACCGCGGGCGGTGAAATTCTGTACTGGAACAAGGGCGCCGAGCAGTTGTACGGCTGGCGCGCTGACGAGGTCATGGGTAAGAACCTCGGTCAGGTCGTCGTTGCACCAGAACAATATGAGCTCGGCATGCAAATCATGGATGGCTTGCGGCGCGGCGAGACGTGGTCGGGCGAGTTTCAGGTCCGCCATCGCGATTCACGCCAGATTCCGGTCCTGGTCACGGATTCGCCGATTCGCGACTCGGACGGCAACTTGATTGGGATCATCGGCGTCTCCATCGACCTGACCGAGCGCAAGCACGCCGAACGGAACCGTCTTGCTCTGGCGCGCCTGGAGACGGCGCTGCTGACCAGCCGCCTCGCGCAGCGCGAGATCAGCCAGAAGCTCGCCGTGAACATGGCGCAGTTCGGCCGGCTGGCAGAGGATCCGGCGCTGCCCGCCCACTTGCGACCCATTGCCGGCACCATGCTGCGGACGGTGGAAGACGTCGTTGATTCGCTCGCCCATGCGCCCGACATGCCGCAGCCGGATTAGTCGCCAGCGGGTCCGCGAACGTGGGTCCGATTCGTGCGTCGCCTACCCTTATTGCTCTCCCTATGGTGGCTTTTCGCCATGACGATGATCTTTTTCGACTGCTGATCAACGCGGTCGAAGATTACGCCATCTTCATGGTCGCCCTCGACGGGACGATTCTGAGTTGGAACAGTGGGGCGGAGCGGCTCGCGGGGTACACCGCCAGCGAAGTCATTGGCCAACGCTGCGAGCGCTTTTATGTGCCCGAGGATCTGGCCGCCGGTCTGCCAGACAGTCTGCTCGCTCAGACCCGCGCTGCAGGTCGGGTCGAGACCGAAGGTTGGCGCCTGCGCAAGGATGGCACGCGCTTCTGGGCCAACGAGGTCATTACCGCCGTGCACGACGACAACGGCACGGTGCGTGGTTTTGCCAAAGTCACGCGTGATTTGACCCAGCGGCGGTCCGCCGAGGAAGCGTTACGCCAGAGCGAAGAGCACTTTCGCCTGCTCGTCGCCGACGTGCAGGAGTACGCCATGTTTGTCCTGTCGACAGAAGGCAACGTGGTCACCTGGAACGCTGGTGCCCAACGCCTGAAGGGCTACACATTCGAGGAGATTGTCGGGCAGAGCTTCGAGCGCTTCTACAGCGCTGAGGATCGCGCCAGCGGTCGACCGCGCCGCCTCCTGGCTCTTGCCCGCGACGAAGGTCGGGCGCATGACGAAGGCTGGCGCATCCGCAAGGACGGCACTCGCTTCTGGGCAGATGTCGTGATCACGGCGTTGTATGACGACGATCGACGTCTGCGGGGTTACGCCAAAGTCACCCGCGACCTGACCGAGCGCCGTCAGGCCGAGGAGCAGCGGGCGATGCGTCTGGGCGCTGAACGGGTCGTCGAACGCCTGGGCCGCTTGCAGCACGTCACCGCCGCGCTCGCCGCGGCCAGTCACCCTGAAGAGGTAGCCGAGCTGCTGGGCAGCGCTGGGGTAGCTGCTGTGGGTGCGGCGGCTGGCGCCGTGGCGCTGCCTGTCGCAGGCGAAGACGTCCTCGAGGTCGTCCACGTCAGTGGCTACGGTGAAGGTTCGGTCCAGCTGCATCAAAAGATTCGACGTACTGACCCGTACACCCTGGCCCAGGCGTGGCGGAGCATGGAGCCCTTGTTCCTCAGCTCGCGTGATGAGGTGCGCCGGGCGCATCCACACCTCGCGCCGCTGGCGGCGCGTTCGCGGTATGAGGCCTGGGCCAGCGTGCCACTGTTGATCGAACGACGCCTGGTCGGCGTCATGACGTTGAGCTTCTCCGAACCGCAGGATTTCGACCCGGATGAGCGGGGATTCGTGCTGGCGCTCGGTGAGGTAGCCGCGCAAGCCCTTGACCGAGCTGCGCTCTTTGGCTCCGAGCGACGAGCGCGCGCCGAAGCCGAGGCAGCTGTGCAGGCCCAGGACGAGTTTCTGTCCATCGCTTCGCACGAGCTCCGCACACCCGTCGCGGTCGTCAAAGCCACGGCTCAACTGGCGCAGCGCGCGATTCAACGCGGCACTTTTGACCTGGCGCGCTTTCAACACAACCTGGAGGTCATCAACCGCGCCTCGGATCGGCTGACGGGTCTGGTGGAGGATCTCCTGGACGTGTCGCGCCTGCGGACCGGCCAGCTCCAGTTGCGGCGTCGATTCCAGGATGTCGCGCCGTTGCTGCAGGAGGTCGTCGAGCGCTACCGCGTCCAAACGGCTGGCATCGAAGCAAGCCATGGCCAGCGACATGAGTTCACGCTGTCCGTGCCCGACCAGGTGGTCGAGATGTATGTGGATGCGTCGCGGCTCGAGCAGGTGCTCGACAACTTCCTGAGCAACGCGGTCAAATATTCGCCGGCGGGTGGGGAGATCAGCGTGACGCTGAGTCTAGAAGCTGGTGCCGCTCGGATCACGGTGAGCGACCCGGGCATCGGCTTGCCAGCGGGCCAGGAGGAACGTATCTTCGAGCCGTTCGGCCGCGCTTCAAATGCTGCGGAGCAGCAGATCCCTGGCTTGGGGCTGGGCCTGGCGATCTGCCGCCAGCTGATCGAGGCCCATGGTGGACGCGTGTGGGCGACCAGCCCGGGCGAGCAGAAAGGGACGTCTATCGTCGTGCTGCTGCCTGAAGCCGACGTTCAAGCACAACAAGCATCCGCCTGATCTGCCGCTCAATTTTTCGACTGCGCTCTTGCGCTGGGAAGTAGCTCGAGGCGACGAGGCTAAGATGGCGCTCGTGGACGTCGCGCTCGTGAGCGCAACCCCGGCACACACGATTGTCCTCGACGGCGTGCCTCCAACGCCCAGGCGGGTCGAGCACCCCAAGGTCTTG
>DASYKL010000252.1:0-9304 GCA_035995405.1 Chloroflexota bacterium | reverse complement strand
AACCATGCGGCCGCGATAGAACAGCGGAGCCGTCGGCAGGTCCGTCTCGAGGATGCCTTGCGCCTGGGCATACGCCTGCAAGCGGACATTGAGATCGGTCCCGACGTCGCCCTTGTTGGCTGCCGCGTCAAACTGCGGGTTGCAGTAGTTGTACTTGTTGTTGCTGGCGTTGCAGCCAAACAGCGGTGCCATCCAGTTTTGCGGATCCGGGTAGTCCGCACCCCAGCCGGTCCAGGCCAGGTCGTAGTCCTTGGCCTTGTACACCGCCTGATAGGCCTTCGACTCCATGGAGTCAAGCTGGATGGTGACGCCAAGATTCTGCTTCAGCTGCGCCTGGATGAACTCCGCTCGCGACTGGTTCGACGACGTGGTGCCGAAGCGGAATGTGACCGGCGGAAATTGCGTCGGATCCGCATAGCCGGCCTGCTTGAGCAGGTCCTTGGCCGCCGCGGCGTCAAACACGATGTCCTTGCCCAGGTCGGCCTGGAAGCCAGGCATGCCCGGCGGGATGAAGCTCAACGCGGGTTTGCCAACGCCTGACGCAATGTCGCGGATCATCGCGTCACGGTCGATCGCCCGTGCAAACGCCTTCCGCACCAGCGGATTGTTGAATGGCGCTTTGCCGTTGTTCATGACCAGCCAGAAGGTCGTCAGCTCGGTGTATTCGTGAGCTTCCTTGGACAATTGCGGATCGGCGCGCACTGCCGCCACGTCCGCGTCGGGCACCAGCGTCCAGTCTCGTTCGTTGTTGCGGTAGGCGGCGTAATCCGCCTCGCCTGACGTGACCATCAGAAACGTGACTTTGGTGAGATTCGGCTTGGTGCCGACGTAGTTCGCGTTGGGCACCAGCGTGATGTGATCCTGATGAACCCACTCGCTCATCTTGAACGGGCCATTGCCAATGTACGTCGACGGATCCTGGGCCCAGCCGGGGCCCTTGGCCACAACATCCTGGCGGACCGGGGCGACGACCCACAGTGCAGCCAGGTTCGGAAAATACCCGCTCGGCTGTTCCAGTTGGACCTCGAGCGTGTTGTCGTCTTTAGCCCGCACGCCGAGAGCGTCCGCGCTGCCTTTACCGGCGTTGAAATCCGTGGCGCCGACAATACCCGCGTCAGTAAAGAACGACGCATAGTCAGCCGCGGTCGCCGGATCGAGAAGGCGCGTAAAGGAGTAGACGAAGTCCTTGGCCGTGACCGGCTGCCCATCGCTCCACTTGGCGCCCTGTTTGAGATGGAAGGTATACGTCTTTCCATCGGCAGAAACGTCGTAGCTGCTCGCGGCGCCGGGCGCCGGCTTGAGGTCCTTATCGAACACCAGCAGCGGCTCAAATACCTGACGTACGACCGCAGCCTCTGTCGCGAAGTTGCTGCGATTCGGATCGAGGTTGTCTGGCTCGCCCTGGAGCACGTTGACCGTGATCTCTTGTGGGCCGGCAGGTTGGCTAGCTGCCTGAGCGGGTTGTGTCGGCTGCGCCGCAGGCGCCGCGGTCGGCGCTCCAGCTGAGGACGGAGTCGCGCCAGTTACTGGCGGTGGCGTGGCAACCGTGACGTTGTTGGCACCCCCGCCGCCAGCCGGCGCGGGCTGGCCCGAAGGACCGCACGCGCTCGTTGCGACGAGGGCAAGACATGCCAGAGTGGACGTTAGAAATGGTCTCATCGGCGCTACTCCTACCTCTGCTGGAGGTCCTGTGGGCGGCAGCCACTACAAGAAACGTGCCGCGCCTCAGGTCAAACCCAGACCCGGTAACGGACGACTTGCGAACCAAACCGCCAGGACCGCTGCTGCTGCCAGCACGGTGACCGTGATGGTCACCAACATTCCATGTCGGTCTAACACACGGCTTGGTCCATCGACGAGCCACGCAGCGGCGTCACCAAGGACCTGGCGCTCGCGCCCAGCTAAGGCATGACGATACAGCCGCACCGCCAGAACGGCAGCCACCACGGCACCAAAGTCGTTCCACAAGAAGTCGGTCATCGTGTCGCTGTTGGATTTCTGTACGTCGGAGTAGAGCGACCAGTCACGGACAAATTCGACGAGCTCCCAGGCGACGCCGAACATGATCCCGACGAACATCGTCAATAGCGCGGCCAGCTCGTCCGTCAGGTCAATCTGCTCCCGGTCTCGCCAGCCGAGCAGCAGCAGGCCAACGATGAGCGCCACCAGCAGCCCTTCGATGCCGTGCACGACCTTACCCCAGTGGGTCACCCGATCGTAGAGACCTATCGCCCAGGACAGCAGCGGCAGCGCCACGGTGGCCAGAGCCAATGCACCGATGAGCGTTGCGCCGCCACGGTCAACGCGCTGCTGTCCCCCGTCGCTGCCGAGACTCTGGCTGCCGACACCGTCTAGCCTTTTGGTAGGAGCCGCATCCCGCGCCAGTGTCATCGGCCGGCTACCCTGCCGCACCGACGGTGACGTCGGCCTCGCTGAAGCACGTCGCAGCGGCAGTGCGGGCCCACAGCCCGATTTCGCCACTCGTCGACGGCACGTTATCGACCGCGAAGATCGCCTGGCTGTCAACAGACGCCGTCACGTGCGCACCAGCCACATCAACGCTGAGCATGTGCCACTCGTTGCCGTGCGTGCGATACAGCTTCTCCCGCAGGTCGCGCCGTTTGCCGTGCACGTAGTGATCGAGCCGTAATAGGTCGTGCAGCGCACTCTGCTCGAGCAGGTCGAAGTCCTGCGCATCACGCGTACCGAACGCGATACCGGCATCCATTTCTGTCCCCTGCGAGATGGGCGGCCGCTCTTCGAAATAGCGCACCTGCACGCTATAAGGTTGGCCGTCGACACCGTACGCCTCGCCTGGTGCCAGCACGAGTAGGCCCATCTTCTCGCTACCTGGCTTGGGTTGCTCGAGGTTCACGCGACAGATGCCGCGCGGGTCGGCCACCCAATCGCCAGCCAGGACCAGGGTGCCGCCTGTTGGATCGGCCACAAAGTCCCAGTGGTTGGAATGACCGTTCGCCAGCCCGCTGGCCAGAGCCGGCTGGTTGCGGTCGACCCATTGCGACAGGAACAACACACCCGCGAACAACACCGCCAGTGCTGCGCCGACCAGGCGGCCGTGGTGTTGGAACAGCCGCCGCGGACCGTGGGCCAACCAGACCGCAACCTCGCCCATCTCACGCCGTTGCTGGTCGTTCAGGACGTGGCAGTAGAACCACACGCCCAGCAAAGTCGCACTGAAGGCGCCGAGATCGTTGCCGATGATGTCGGTCATCGTGTCGCCATTGGACTTCTGCAGGTTGGCGTCGCCGAAATAGTCGGACCCGAATTCGATGAACTCCCACAAGGCGCCGATGCACATGCCCATGAGCAGGCCGAACAAGGCCGCGAATTGGGTTGGAATCCGTTTGCCAAAGGCGTCGCGGTAGCCGAGCAGCAGCCACGCGCCGACGACGGCCGTCAGTGCGACGAGGGTGGAGTGGACAATCTTGTCCCAGTAGGTGAAGAGCTCAAAAAGCTTGCTGGACTCAGAGATGAACTGCAGGGCCATGCCCAGGACGAAGGCAAACTCCAGTGCTCGTGGGACGTGGACCTTGCTCAGCCGCTGAACGAGCAGCGGCACCAGGGACACAACAAAGCCTTCGCCCGCGACCGTGGCACCGGACGTGTTGTGGTTCGCGAGCTGGTAAGCGAGTGTGGCGAGCAGCGCCAGGCGCAGCAGCCAGGATTCGATGTGCAGCCCCTTCACTACGGAGCCGCCTCAATGCAGGTCGCGTGCCCAGTCGTCGATCATGCCGCCGACGCGATGGGCGTTGACGAGGTGGACCAGGTGGCCGCCCGCGAGCGTGTGCAGCGTTGCGTTGGGCATGCTGTGCGCTAGTTCCCGCCCGGCTGAAGCGGGAACGACCGGGTCCCAGGTCCCCGCCAGCACGAACGTTGGGCAGGCCAGCGTACTCAGCCATGGCCGGGCGTCGAACGTCAGCGACAGCTCGGCTTTGACGCGATAGGCCGCGACATGGGCGCGCGGGCGTGAGATGTAGCTCTGGAACAGGTCGCGCGGGAACCGCAGTCCTAACTGGGTCGGTAGCGACGCAACGCGACCGGCCCGGTACATGGTGTTGCCGACGCGATGGCCGAGAAAGCTCCACACCGCCAGCGCTCCTGCTCCGCGGCGCGCCAGCGTCGAAGGATGCCAGCCAAACGCTGACAACAGAATCAGGCCCTTCACCCGCCGCGGGTACAGGTGGGCCAACGTGAGCGCGACGGTCCCGCCAAAAGACTCCCCGCAAACCCACACCGCGTCCTCACCGGGTAATTCAGCCAGTGCCCGCTGCGCCAGACCGACCACGCCGCCGTCGCACAGATCAAGATGATGGTTGAAAGCCACCGCCTCCCAGCGAGGAAACAGCTCCCCCGACGCCCGCATCAACAACCCAGGGTGCCCATTGAGCCCAGGGATGATCAACACCTTCGGACTCGTGGCCACGCTGTAATGTTCTACGCTTCCAGCCTCGCTAATCGCATGAGATTTACTGGGCTGTGGCGGGATCCGGACTTCGTCAAGCTGTTTACTGGCCACACCATCTCGCGCTTTGGCAGCGAGATCAGCCAGCTAGCCATCCCTCTCACGGCGGCGCTGGTCCTCAACGCGTCGGCCTTCCAGATGGGTCTCCTCGGGACCTTCGAGTTCGCACCCTTCCTCCTGCTGAGCCTGTTCGCCGGCGTGTGGGTCGATCGCCTCCGTCGGCAACCGATTTTGATCGTCGCCGACATCGGCCGCTTCCTCCTCCTCGCCTCCGTCCCGGTTGCGGCAATCGCCGGCGGGCTACGGATCGAACAGCTCTACATGGTCGGACTCCTGACCGGCGTGCTGACCGTCTTCTTCGACGTCGCCGACCAGTCCTACTTACCAGTCCTGGTCAGCCGCGAGCATCTCGTCGAAGGCAACAGCAAGCTCGAGATGAGCCGCTCGGTAGCCCAAATCACAGGCCCCGGTGTTGCCGGCGCGCTCGTCCAACTGGTGACGGCACCGATTGCCGTGGCCGTCGACGCCCTGTCGTTCCTCCTTTCGGCCATCTGCCTGTTCTTCATCCGCGCCCCGGAGCCGGCACCTGCCCGCTCCACGGCGGGCCAGGGGAACGTGTGGGTCGAGCTGCGCGAAGGGCTGGCAGTCGTCCTCGGCAACCCGCTGCTGCGCCCGATTGCCGCCTGTACCGGTACCTCAAATCTGTTCGGCAACGCCCAGATGAGTGTGTTTGTCCTGTACCTGACCCGCGAGCTAGGCATCGGGCCGGCGCTGCTCGGCATCATCTTCGCCGCCGGTGGCCCGGGCTCGTTGCTCGGCGCGGTGCTCGCCGGCCGCATCGCGCAGCGACTCGGCCTCGGCGCGACCATCATCGGGTCATCGCTGATCAGCGGCATGGCCTGCCTCGTGGCGCCGCTGGCCCATGGCCCACAGCCGCTGGTCGTGGCCCTGTTGATCGGGGGTGCCTTCATCAGCGGCATCATGAATCCGATCTACAACATCAATCAGGTCAGCTTGCGCCAGGCGATCACCCCCGATCGACTTACCGGCCGCATGAACGCCAGCGTGCGCTTCCTGGTCTGGGGCACCATCCCGCTGGGCGCCCTGCTCGGCGGCACGCTCGGCGATGCGATTGGACTGTGGCCAACGCTGCTGGCGATGGGGTTATGCTCGTTGCTGCCGCCGCTGTGGGTGTTTTTCTCGCCGGTTCGCCGACTGAAGGAACAACCCACGCCGGTCTGAGGCTCGCGCTGTTCTAAGGAATGTCTACGATAGAAGTCGTGTTTCAGGCTGAGATGGGAGCCAACAACTGATGGCAGTCACTCGCGAACAATTCGAATCAGGCATGACGTACGAGGCGTACAAGGCCCAGATGACCCGCAACCGCGAACAGGTAGAGCAGAACGAGAAGGATCTCCAGCTCAACCCGTCAGACGTCCAGGCGCTGCAGGGCCTGCCACGAGCGGTCAACGTACTGGCCCTGGCAGAAGATTGGTGCGGCGACGTCATCGCCAACTTGCCAGTGCTGGGCAAGATCAGCGAGGCCTCCGGCGGCAAGCTGAACGTGCGCATTCACCTGCGCGATCAGGAGCCCGGCTCCCAGATCATGGACCAGTACCTGAACAAGGGCCAGTTCAAGTCGATCCCCACACTCGTCTTTCTGGACGAGGAGTTCAACGAGGTTGGCGTGTGGGTCGAGCGACCTGAGTCGGTGACCAAGCTGCGAGAGCAGAAACGCCTGGCGCTCTACCAGCAGCATCCTGAGTGGGGCGACCCGAGCAAGCCGATCGCCGAGCTGCCCGAAGACATCCGCACCCAGGTCCAGCAAGCGACAGGCGCAATGCGCACCGAAACCAAGCCGTTCTCCAACGCCGAGGTTCAGCGCGAGCTACGCGAAATCGCGGAGCGCGCCGGCACCAGGCAGCCGGTCTAGGAGTCGCCGGGCTCATGTCCGACGGATCCTCCGTCAAAGTCACCATCACCTATTGCGCCGAATGCGGCTACGAGCCACAGACACTGGCGCTGACCGAAACGTTGATGAAGACCTTTGCCCATCAGCTCACCGCGATCGAGCTGGTGCCGTGGTACGAGGGCTCATTCGACGTGGCGGTCGGCGGCCAGCTGGTGCACTCGATGTACCGCGACGGGGGGTTTCCGGAACACGCGAAAGTCATCGACGCGGTCAAAGCACAGCTCGCTACGGCTTCATAAGCTGGCCGGGTGGCCTACCCGGCGCCGTACGCCGCCGCGACCGAGCGCGAGCGGAGCATTGTTAAGCGTGCATCAGCGGCGGCGGGCGCCGCCGCTGCGCACGCCACCCGCCACGACCGTGATGGCACGTTTCCCCGTGAGGGTCTGGCCGAGTTAGCCGCCAATGGTTACCTGGCGCTGGTCGTGCCAGAAGAGCTCGGCGGCGAGGGCGCCACCATCACCGAAATGGCGCTCGGCAATCTCGCCCTGGCCAAGGGTGACGCCTCTCTGGCACTGGTCGTGTCGATGCACAGCGCGCTGTTGGGTCGCGTACGCGATGCCGCCGCCTGGCCGCCGACCCACTTCGAGCGCGTGGCTCGCGACGTGGCCGCGCTGCGCTCCGGACACGGCGCCCTGATCAACAGCCTGGCGAGCGAGCCAGAGATGGGCAGCCCCTCGCGCGGCGGGTTGCCGAGTACCACCGCTATCAGAGTTGGCCAACGCTGGCGCTTGCATGGCCGCAAGACGTTTTCTACTGGCGCACCGGTGCTGCGCTGGGCGGTGATCTCAGCGGCCGCTCGCGTCGGCGATGCGGAGCCGTACCTGGCCAGCTTCGTGGTGCCTATGACCGCGCGCGGCCTGCGCATCGAAGAGTCCTGGGACACGTTGGGTATGCGAGCGAGCGGCAGCCATACGGTGGTTCTCGAGGACGTCGAGGTCGACGCGGATGCCGAAGTGCCACGCGTCACGGCGATGACGAACAGCGTCCCGTACGAGCGTGGCTGGTCGCTCACCGTCGCTGCCGTCTATCTGGGGGTCGCCGAGGCGGCGCGCGACTTCGCCGTACACTTCGCCCGCTCCCGCAAGCCCACCGCGTTGCAAGGCCAAGCGATCGCAACGTTGCCGCATATCCGTGAGCGGGTGGGACGCATCGACCTGCTCCTGTTTCAAGCGCGGGCCCAGTTGATCGGTGCCGCCCGAGCGTGGGATGCGAACCCATCGAGCGAGATGGAGGCGGCGCTGGCCGCAGCGAAGGTGACGTCCAGCAACAATGCCGTAGCCATCGCTGAGCAAGCGATGCGCGTCGTCGGGGGATCGTCGCTCGATCGGTCGCAGCCCCTCGAACGCCACTTCCGCGACGTTCGTGCCGGCCTGCATCACCCGCCCCAGGACGACGCTGCCCTGGGGCTGTTTGCCCGCGAGGCGTTAGATCACCCTGATTGTTGAGGCCTGAATGGACTTTACTGACGCACAACGCGCGTTTCTCGAGAAGAGCCACGGCGCGGCCATGATTACGCTCCGTCCAGACGGCACGCCACACGCGGTGCGCGTGGGTGTCGCACTGGTCGACGGCAAGCTGTGGAGCAGCGGCGTGCCGGGGCGAGTCCGAACCAAACACCTCCGCCGCGACCCGCGGGCGACGCTGTTCGTCTGGGAAGCCGGATATGGCGCGCTGACGATCGAAGCTCGCACGAAGATCCTCGACGGCGCGGACGCAGCCGAGCTGAACCTGCGCCTGTTCCAGGTCATGCAATCCAATCGGCCCGACCCGAGCTCGCTCAGCTGGTTCGGCAAAACACTGACGTTCGAGGACTTTCTGGAAGTCATGCGCGCCGAACAGCGCCTCATCTATGAGTTCGCGCCCCTCCGCGCCTACGGCGTCTGAGTAGGCCGATTGGGCTGTTGCCCGTGGGCACGAACAGCGTGTATGGTTCCGCCTACAACTCAAGAAGGTACGGCGTTGACAAGGAGTAGTACGGACGCGCCCCCTGCAGTAGAGAGCCGGCGGTTGGTGAAAGACCGGCGCAGGAAGCATCCTGAACTCGCCTTTGAGCCGCGCGGGAGAACAGTCCTCAGACAATGCGAGGGGACCCATTAGTCCGCGCCGGAGTAGCGGGCGATAGACCGCTGAGAGTGGACGCAGCTTATGCCTCGAGAGAAAGTGAGTGTGAGCGGCGTCCAAGCAGGGTGGTACCGCGGGACTTTTTGAGAAGCCTCGCCTCTGTAGGAGGCGGGGTTTTTTGTTACCCCGCAAATACGTGATCCGTGGAGTGAAAGCGCAATGGTGCGCTCAGCTGAAAAGTGAGGACATCAATGCGCTTGAACGGTGCAAGAGCAATTTGCCAGTCGCTTGTGGAAGAAGGCGTCTCCACAATCTTCGGCCTGCCTGGCGGCGCCATCATGCCGCTGTACGACGTCCTGCCTGAGTTTCCCCAACTTCGGCACGTGCTCGTTCGCCATGAGCAATGCGCCGGGCACATGGCAGACGGTTATGCCCGTGCGTCTGGTGCACTCCGCAAGAGTCAAGACCAGCGGACCGTGGGTGTCTGCTTCGGCACCAGTGGCCCGGGCGCGACGAACCTGGTCACCGGTATCTGCAACGCCCATATGGACTCGGTGCCGCTCGTTGCCATCACCGCCAACGTACCCAACAGCATGATCGGCACCGATGCCTTTCAAGAAGCCGATATCACCGGCATCACCATCCCGATCACCAAGCAGAACTACTTCGTGCGCGATGGCAAAGATCTACCGCGGGTCCTCAAAGAAGCGTTTCATCTGGCTCGCACGGGCCGGCCAGGGCCGGTTCACGTCGACGTCCCGAAAGACGTCCTGCTGAGCGAGTACGAC
>DASYKL010000251.1:0-7023 GCA_035995405.1 Chloroflexota bacterium | reverse complement strand
CTCCGAGCAGACTCACGCGGCGAGCAAGATGTGACGCAGGTCCGTCGCGCAGAAGCTGGCTTCGACCGAGTTCCGCGCGAGCTGCCGCAACACCGTCGCATCCCAGCCGAAGGCGCGTGCACAGGCCGCGTACTCCGACGTCAGATCCGTGGACATCAGCGCTGGATCATCGGTGTTGATGGTCACGCGCACGCCAGCCTGGCGCAGTCGATCGATGGGATGGCTGCTGAGGTCCGGATACAAACCCAACTGGACGTTGGAACCAGGGCACACGTTGAGTGTCACGTCGCGCGCCACCAGTTCCGCCACCAATGCGGGATCCTCGATCGATCGCACTCCATGGTCGATCCGCTCCGCGTGGAGAAAGTGCAGCGCATCCCAGACGCCTTCGGGGCCGCTCGACTCGCCGGCGTGCACGGTGCGATGCAAGCCGGCTGCCGCGGCTCTCGAAAATGCGTCGGCAAAACGCGGGCCTGTACGGCCAGCGGCTGCCTCGTTGCCGTCGATCGACAATGCCACGACCCGTGGATGGCGACGCTCGATCAGCCAATCGACCATCTCCAGGGCTTCGCCCGCGCTCTGCTGACGCAGCAGGCTCACACACAGGCCAACCGGTGGCAGGCCATCGGCTTCCGCTTCCTTCAAGCCGCCATCGAGCGCATCAATGAATTGCTCCAGGCGACCCTGCCAGGCGGACCAGTGGGTCGGATTGAAGATCAGATCCGCATACGCCGCGCCAGCTCGAGCTTCGCGTTCGGCAAATGCATACCCGGCCCGCGCCAGCTGTTCCGGCGTTCGGACGAGGCCGCACGACCAGTCGAGCAGCTCCAGAAAGGCCGACAGGTCGAGGCCCGTCATGTCGAACAGCTTGTCTACCGGGCGAGGCAGCGGCTCACCTGCCTCGCGGGCCAGGCGCTCGACGTCCGCCGGCTCGAAGCAACCTTCGAGGTGCACGTGCACCTCAGCCTTCGGCAACTCGATGATGAGCTCGCGGGAAACTTCTGCCGTCACATGCGCTCCTCGCGCCAGTATGGCAAACCAAGGGCGCGAGGGATGCCGAGCCTTCGCTGCAAGCGCTCGCCACTCGACAGCGACACCACAACGACGGCAAACAAATACGGCAGCATGTTGAGGAAGAACGACGGGATGGTGCTGCCCAGGCCCTGCACCCGCAACTGGAAGCCGTCGACGAAGCCGAACAGGTACGCGCCGGCCATCACCCGCAGCGGATCCCACGTGCCGAAGACCACCAGGCCAACGGCGATCCAGCCGCGCCCAGCTGTCATGCCTTCGACCCATGTTGGCGTATAGCCCAGCGACAGATATGCTCCACCGAGGCCGGCCAGGGCGCCGCCGACGAGCGTGTACAGATAACGGCGTGAAGCCACGCCGACGCCCATGGCATCGGCAGTCGCGGGATTCTCGCCGATGGCACGCAAGTTCAGCCCTGGCCGGGTGCGATAGATGAAGTACCACACCAGCGGCACCAGGATAAATGAGACGTAGACGATCGGGTCCTGGGTGAACAGGATCTGGCCGAGCACCGGAATCTGGGACAGCCCGGGAATGGCCACCCGACTCAGCACCACCGGCGCCTGCGCACCGACAAACGGCTTGCCGATGAACGCCGTCAAGCCTGAGCCGAACAACGTCACGGCCAGGCCGCTCACGATCTGGTTCGCCCGCAGCGTGATCGACAGGAACGCATGGATCAAGGCCAGCGCCATCGCCGCGACCATCGCCGCGACGAATGCCAGCACGATGTTGTGCGTCTGAATGTCGACGATGTAGCCGAACAGCGCGCCCATCAGCATCATGCCTTCGACGCCCAGGTTCTGGACACCCGACCGTTCGGTGATCGCTTCGCCGAGCGCCGGCAGCAGGATCGACGTCCCAGATGCGATGGCTGCCAGACAGATCGCGATCACCAGGTCGCCCGTCATGTCGACGTTCCCCGCGCCGCCGCGGCCGTCACCGTCGAAGGTAACGACACGATGCGCAACCGATAGCGTGTGAAGAGATCGCCAATCCCCAGCACAAAAAACAGGATCATGCCTTGCAGCACGCCACCCAATGCCTGTGGGATGCCGACTTGCGAGACAGCAAAACCGCCGTTCACCAGCGCCCCGAACAGCACGCTCACCACCAGCACCGCCAGCGGGTGCAGTCGGGCGAGCCAGGCCACGATGATTGCCGTGTAGCCGTAGTTGGTCGACAGTTGGCCATTCAAGAGATGGATGATGCCGGCCACCTGAACCATGCCAGCGAGACCAGCCATACCGCCGCTGACCAGCATGGCCGTGAGCATCGTCGAGCGTACGTTGATGCCGGCGTAGCGAGCCGCTTCGGCGTTTTCACCGACCACCCGCAATTCGTAGCCCCACCGAGTGCGCGCCAGCACCAGCACCAGCACGATCGCGGCGACAACAGGCACCCATATTCCGACGTGCAGCTGGCCCTCGCCGAAGCGCGAGAACGTCGCACTGTCCGGAAACCGTGGGCTGAACGGGAAGTTGCGGCCGGCGGGATCTTTCCAGGGCCCATAGACCAGGTAGTTGACCCACAACACGGCGACGTAATTCAGCATCAGCGTGGTGATGATCTCGTTCACCCCATGCCACGCTCGCAGCCAGCCTGGCAGCAGTGCCCACCCGGCGCCGGCGACAAACCCACCCACCATCATCGCTGGCAGTAGCACGATTGCCGGCCAGCCAGCTGGTCCGCCGATCAGCTCGACTGCTGTGGCACCGAAAGCGCCCATGTAGAACTGGCCCTCGCCGCCGATGTTCCACAGCTGCACGCGGAACGCAACGGCGGTACCCAGCGCAATCGTCGCGAGCGGAATTGCCGCTGCTAGAGTCTGCGAAATCGGATACGTCCCGCCAAACGAGCCTTCCAGAATGGCGCTGAATGCCGTCAGCGCGCTGTAACCCGACGCTTGCACCAGCAAGCCGCCAGCAAACGCGCCCAGCACCACGGCCAGCGACAGCACGATCACGCGGAGCCCGAGCGGCGTGGTCGCACGACGTTCGAAGCGCACCGAGAGCGCCATCTCAGGACACGCCGGCCGCGACGTTCGCTGCGCCGGCCATCATCAAACCAATCTGGCCCCGATCGGCTCCGCGGGCTGGCATGCAGCCGACAATGCGGCCCTCATAAAGAACCGCGATGCGATCTGAGAGCTGCAGCACCTCATCGAGGTCTTCCGAGATCAACAACACCGAGGCAAGCTTTTCGCGGGCGGACTCGACCAGCCATTCCTGTACTTGCTGGGTCGCGGCGACATCGAGGCCGCGCGTCGGGTGGACCGCGACGATGACCTTCGGATTGAGCGCCATTTCGCGCGCCAACAGCAGCCGCTGCAATTGACCGCCGCTCAGCAAACGGGTGAGCGAGTCAGGTCGGGCGCCGCGGATGCCGAAGCGTTCGATCAGCGTCCTGGTGAAGCCGACCACCCGCTGCACCTGCAGCAACGGCCCGAATGACAGCGGCGGTCGGTCGTACGACTTCAAGACCGCGTTATCGGTCAGCGGCAGATTGCCGATCAACCCTTCGCCGAGCCGGTCTTCGGGGATATGGGCTACGCCGAGGCGGACCATCGTCCGAGCGCTCGCGTGCGAAATATCCCGTCCATCCAGGCTGATCTGACCCGCCGTTAGCCGTCGCAAACCAGTAACCACCTGGGCAAGCTCGCGCTGGCCATTACCAGCCACACCCGCCACCCCCAGGATCTCGCCGACAGCGATCTCGAGACTGACGTCCGTCAGCGCCGGCAGGTCTCGTGTGTCCCGAGCGCAAACATCCTGCAGAAGGAGTCGTGTGCCGCCAGCCCGGGCCACCTGCTCTTCCTGGCGGAGGCTCGGGACATCCTCGCCGACCATCAGCCGTGCCAGATCTCGCGCGGATAGGGCGCCGATCGGTAGACCCGCGCTGACCATCGAGCCGCCCCGCAGGACGCTCACCCGATCAGCCACACCGCGAACTTCCTCGAGCTTGTGGCTGATCAGGATGACGGTCCGTCCCTCAGCGGCGATCTGTCGCAGGGTCCGCATCAGGTCTTCCGATTCTTGCGGCGTGAGCACCGCCGTGGGCTCGTCGAGGATCAGAATCGTCGCCCCGCGTTGGAGCGTTTTCAGGATCTCGACCCGCTGCTGCTCACCAACAGACAACTGCCAGACCGGTCGGGATGGATCGATCTGCAATTGATAGCGCTCGCTCAGCTCGCGCGCCTCGCGAATAAACCGCCCCGCATTGAGGCGGAACGGCACGCCCGGCAAGCCAAGCAGGAGGTTTTCGGCGACGGTCTGGCTGGCCACCAGACGGTAGTGCTGGTAGACCATGCCGACGCCGTGCCGAATCGCTTCGCCCGGCGCATGGAATGTCACGGCCTCGCCATCGATGAGGATCTGGCCGGCGTCAGGACGATACAGACCTGCCAGGATGCTCATCAGGGTGGTCTTGCCCGCGCCGTTTTCGCCGAGCAACGCATGGACTTCACCCCAGCGCGCCGAAAAATCAACATCCTTGTTGGCCACCACGCCCGGGAAGGCCTTGGCGATGCCGACCAGCGCCACGGCCTCCTCGGAACGGTGCGGCCGCGGCGCAGCCATCGTCACGAGACGCCGCCCGTGAGCCGCCCCATCATTGACGCAGGCATCGTCAGCGGCCGCGCGGGCGTCCGAGCCGAGACCCGAACGCCGCCATCACGCGCAACCTTGACAAATACCGCTCAGGACTGAGGAATGTCGCCGATGATGTTGCTGAGTGCCCAATTCATCTGATTGGACTGCACGTACGCATCATCCTTCGTCTGCCCAGGCTCTGGCGGCGGGCCGGAGTAGAAGTCGCCCAACGACTTGCCTTCAGGCGCCTTCACGTTGCCTTTGTTATCGACAAGCGGCCCTTTCCAGATGTTGAACGTCCCAGCTTTGATGCCAGCCCATACGTCGAGCGCCGACTTGGTCACATCGGCCGGGATGAAACTGGCTGGCTGGGGCAGCTCCACCATGCCGTCTTTGGCGTGGTAGTAGACCTGCACCGGCTTCCACGTCGACGCCTGGAGCGACTTGACGCTGCTGATGTAATGCGGCCCCCAGTTGAACTTGGCCGAGGTCAAGATGGCTTTCGGCGCATACGACGACTGGTCCGAGTCGATCCCGACCGCGTACCTGCCACGCGCCTCGGCCGCCTGAGCCAGCGCCGGCGAGTCGGTCGTCCCGGTGAGCACGTCCGCGTTCAGGTCGAGCAGTGACTCGGCCGCTGCCTTCTCCTTGGGCGGATCGAACCAGGTGTTGATCCAGACCATGTTGATCTTGGCGTCTGGATTGACCGCCTGCACGCCGGCCGCCCAGGCGTTCAGGAAACGCACCACTTCGGGAATCGGGAACGAGCCGACAAAACCGAGTGTGTTCGACTTGGTCATCTTGCCGGAGAGCATGCCCGCGGCATAGCGCGCCTCTTCCTGGGCCGCGAAGTAGGTGGACACGTTGGTGGACGTCTTAAAGCCAGCGCAATGCTCGAATCTGACGTTAGGGAACGCTTTGGCTGCTTCGAGCATGTAATCCATGAACCCGAAACTGGTGCCGTAGATGACGTCGTAGCCCTTGCGCGCATAGTCCTCGAAGACACGCTGCGAGTCAGCCGTTTCGGGCACATTCTCGGTGAACGCCGTCTCGACACCTGAGCCAAGTGCTTGTTCGAGTGCCTTGCGGCCATCATCGTGGGCGTTGGTCCAGCCGTGGTCGTTGATCGGCCCTGTATACACAAAGGCGGCTTTGATGGTCTTGCCGCCAGAGGCGACCGCGGGCGCAGCCGAGGGCGATGCTACCGCCGCGGGCGAGGCGGCTGGGGCAGCTGCCGGTGAGGCGCTGGCCGCGGCGGCGGCACTCGGCGATGGAGCCGCAGCAGGTGACGCGGGCTTGGCCGCCGTCGGCGCCGCGGCAGCAGCGGTCGTCGGGGCGGGTGGCGCTGCAGGTGAGCTACACGCAGCGAGCAGACCGCTGGCGGCGGTACCAGCGAACAACACGCCGCCAATCTGCAACAGCCGCCGTCGACTGACTCGGGACGCGGGGTCGGTATCCATTCTTCTCACTTTCTTGGCCAACGGTACGCGGCGCAGAAGCGCAACGCGGACAGACAGAGTGTCCAACGCGACACCTTCCGCGTGGGCCATTCTGCCCAAAACCAGGGCCTGAAGTCAGTTTTACCGGCCAATCTGCCCGAAGTGGCGCAGCCGAGGACTTACTCGTATCGCAAGGCCTGAATCGGATCCAGCTGCGACGCCTTCCGCGCCGGGTAGATTCCAAAGAACATCCCAATCGCCGCCGAGACGCCGAACGAGAGCACGATGGCGTTCCAGGGCAACACCGTCGCCCATCCGGCCAGCAACGGCATCGCCATCGCCGCCGCGGCACCAATCAGGATGCCGATAATCCCACCCAGCACCGACAGCACCACCGCTTCGACCAGAAACTGGAACAGCACATCCCGTGGCTGCGCGCCGATCGCCAGACGGATACCAATTTCTCGGGTCCGCTCCGTCACCGAAACCAGCATGATGTTCATGATCCCGATCCCGCCGACCACCAGGGACACGGCCGCGACGCCGCCGAGAAGCATCGTCAGCGTGTCCGACACGCTCGAGATACGCGTGATCACATCAGCGTTGTTGCGAATGCTGAAATCGTCCGCCGCGCTCGTCGCGAGCTGGTGCCGCTGACGCAACAACGTCGTCAGCTCTGTCGAAACGGTCGAGATGTTGCTCGAGTCTGTGACCTGGACCACGATCTGATTGATCGAGTTGGCGCCGAACAGCCGCACCTGACCCGTCTGGAACGGGATCATGACCGTGTCGTCCTGGTCCTGAAAGCCGTTGCTACCTTTGCTGCCCAGGGTGCCAATGATGGTGAACGGCACGTTCCTGATCCGCACCAATTGCCCGATCGGTGACTGTCCGTTCGGGAACAGACTCGTCGCTACGGTCTGACCGAGCACCGCCACGTTGTTCGAGTTGGTGTTGTCCTG
>DASYKL010000250.1:0-3683 GCA_035995405.1 Chloroflexota bacterium | reverse complement strand
GCGACGGCTGTCCATTCAGCCCTTTCTCTCATTGGCACCGACTTGTCGGATCCTCACGCGACTGTCGCGTTGACGCGGATCCGTTGCGTGGCGTTTGAGGCTCTCAGGCTGACGCGCAGACGGTTGTCGGCGTGGTCCCAGTCTGTGGTTGTCACGCCGTCAACCGTTATGGCTGTGGGGCGGGTCACGCCGCGGAGGTCCAGCTCGACTCTCCCTAGCGTGGCGGAGCGCGAGCCGGCGAGTGGTCTCAGCTCCAGCTCTATCACGTCCAGTACGCGGCACACCGCCTGGACGCGCGCGAAGTCGCCCGACTCGTGGCCGTAACCGTCGCCCGCGTCGTCGTACACCTCGCCGCGGCCCTCTTCGGCGGAGGCCACATACACGAGCCACGTCAACGGCTCCGGCGCCCGGTCGGCGGCTTCTGTCGCATTGCGCGTGACCGGCCACAGCGGCAGCGGCGTATTGGCGCGAACGTATACGGCTGGCTGCCCCAGCGGCGCATGGGCCAAACTGTGGACGGGTCCCACGACCCGTTCGCCCGTCCAGTGCTGGACCCACGTTCCCAGCGGCAAATAGACGTGGCGGTACTCCGTCCCCGGCCGCGCAATCGGCGCCACCAGCAACGTTGGACCGAGCAAAAACTCGTCATCCGCGGCGTAGGTCGTCACATCCGCCGGAAATTCGAATAACAGCGGCCGCAGGATCGGCGCACCGGTCCGGTGGGCCTCCTCGAACAAGGTGTAGAGGTACGGCATCAACCGCTGTCGAAGCTGCAGCAGCTCGCGGATGTGCGTTTCATATGGCTCCCCAAAGGCCCAGGGTTCCTGGGGGCGGTGAGTCCAGGCCGAATGATTGCGACAGAACGGCTCAAAAATGCCGAACTCGACCCAGCGCGTCAGTAATTCTCCGGTCGCGTCGCCCATGAATCCGCCGATGTCGACGCCGACAAACGCGTACCCGGATAATCCCAGATTTTGCAGCTGCGGCATGCTCATGAACAGGTGTTCCCACCACGACGTGTTGTCGCCCGTCCAGTGCAGCGCATACCGCTGCAAGCCGGCGAAGCCAGCCCGAGAGATCACAAACGGTCGCCGCTCCGGTCGTAACCGACGCAGTCCTTCATGTGTCGCGCGAGCCATGAATTGGCCATACAGGTTGTGGACCTCAGCGTGGAGCTTCGGTTCGCCTTCGCCGTGGTGGACCACATCAGCTGGGAATGTGCTCGGTGTCGGCACGAATACCGTCGGTTCGTTCATGTCGCACCAGATGCCGGCCACACCAGCATCGAGCAGCACGGACAGGTTGTCACTCCACCACGTCCGGGCGCGCGGGTTGGTGAAGTCCGGGAAGGCGCACATACCTGGCCAGACCACGTTGTGGTATTCCGCACCTTCGAAGGTCTTGCAGAACAAATCCGCATCGCGGCCGCTGGTGTAGACCGCGTACTGCTCGTCGATCTTTACGCCCGGATCGACGATCGTGATCAGTTGAACGCCGAGCTCCGCCAGTTGGCGGACCAGCTTGGTGGGGTCGGGGAACCGTTCGTCAGACCACGTAAAGACGCGATAGCCGTCCATGTAGTCGATATCGAGATACAACGCATCCAACGGCAGGTCGCGGTCGCGGAATGTGCGCGCGAGCTGCAGGACCTCGTCGGCGGTTTTGTAGCCCCAGCGGCTCTGGTGATAGCCGAGCGCCCAGCGCGGCGGTAATGAAATGCGCCCGGTGAGCTCGGTGTAGCGCTCGAGGACCGCGCGCGGCGACGGGCCGGCGAAGATGTAATAGACCAACGGGCCACCGTCCACGGCGAACCCGCAGCGAGTTGGCTCCTCGTTGCCGAGATCGAATTCGACACGAGAGCTACTGTCCACAAACATGCCCCAGGCCTGGCCATCCTGCAGCGCCATGACGAACGGCACGGACGTGTACAGATTGTTCAGCGATGCGGTGTGGCCAAGCGGTGGATCGGTGTTCCAGAAGATCTGGTGCGAGCCAGTCTTGTCGAGACCGCCGGTGCGCTCGCCGCAGCCGAAGTAATGGGTGCCCGGCAGGTGCTGTTTGTAGACCAGGGCTGGGGCGCCGAGCGGATCCGTCAGTTGGGCGGTCTGCGGAGCCAGGGGAACGAAGCCCATGCCGCGGTCCGGATCATCCGCGGCGATCCGCCGGCCGGTGGCGTCGTGGAAGGTGACGCGGAGTGGGGCCAGGCTGATTGTCGCGGCCGCTTGACCGGTGTCGAGCTCGACGGTTATCGGCTGTTCGGTGCGCTTGACCTCAACCGCCGGCCACTCGCGCTGAGGGACTGCTTCGGAGCGATAATCGACAGGTCGGCCATCGCCGAACAATCCCACCCGGAAGAGGTCGTCGGCCAGGGCGGTCACTTCAACCGTTGACCGACCGGTGCGTAAGCGCACGCTTTGTTGCGTACGTGCGACGACTTCGGCAGTACCGAGCGGTTCGAACTCGAACGGCTCCAATGAAGGAAGCTCAAACTGGCGAAAGTACGTCTGCCGACGCATAGCAGCTGTCTACACCGTACCCCAGGTGGCAGAGGGCTGTGCGCGCCGCGGCCATCGGCGGCTCGACTCGCGTAGTCTGATCGTCGTGGCCGAACTTGACCTGGTCCTACGTAGTGGAACGCTCCCTGACGGCAACGTCGCTGACATCGGGATTGCTGGCGGGCGTATCGTGCAGCTTGGCGGTGTGCTGTCAGGCGCAACGGAGATCGATGCGCGCGGCAAACTGCTGCTCCCGGGTGGCGTGGACGCCCACGTCCACCTCTCCAGCCCGCCCCACGAAACCGCCGAGCCGCGCTGGGTCGACGACTTCACCAGCGGCTCCGCAGCCGCCCTGGCCGGCGGGATCACGACGGTCGGCAACATGACCTTCGGTAGCCCAGACGAAACGCCTCTAGCCGCGTTCCGCCGCGAAAGCGAGGTCGTCCAGCGCGAAGCGATCGCCGACGTCTTTCTTCACCCCGTGCTCGGCGTCCCTGACGAGCGAGTCCTCGCCGATATCCCGAAACTGCTCGAAAACGGCTGCAGCAGCATCAAGATCTTTCTGTCCAACCCCCGCTTCGACAAGCACGTCGATGGCTACGTCGAAGCGCTCGAGCGCGCCGCTGCCAGCGGCTTGCTCAGCATGCTCCACTGCGAAGACGCGCCGCTGATGGGATCGGCCATGCGGCGGCTTGTACGTCAGGGCCAGACCTCGCTGCGGTACTACGGGGACAGCCGGCCGGTGATTGCCGAGGTCGTGGCCACCCAGCGTGCCGTCGCGCTGGCCGAAAGCACTGGCGCGCCGGTGTACCTGGTCCATCTATCCAGCGAGCGAGCCCTCGACGTGTGCGCCGATGCCAGAGCACGCGGGGTGCCGGTGTACGTTGAGACGCGACCGCTCTACCTGCACCTGACCCAGGAGGTCTTCGATGAACCCGACGCCGGCCGCTTCGTCGGCCAGCCGCCGCTGCGTTCGTCTGCCGATGTCGATGCGTTGTGGGCTGGCTTGAGCCATGGCTTGATCGACACGGTCTGCACGGACCACGCGCCGTGGTCGCTCGCCGCCAAGCTCGATCCGACGCTGGACATCGAGCGCTTGCGACCAGGCGTCGAGAACCTGCAATTCCTCTTGCCGATGCTGTACTCCGAGGGCGTCCGCAAGGGTCGCCTGACACTGCAGCGGCTGAT
>DASYKL010000249.1:0-2389 GCA_035995405.1 Chloroflexota bacterium | reverse complement strand
GAGGTGAGCGACACATGAGCACGACGACGAGGCCGCAGAAGACCGTCCTGGTGGTCGAAGACGACCCATGGATTCGGTCGCTGATGGCCGACCTGCTGGCAGGTGAAGGCTACTCGGTCGTGCAGGCGTCCGATGGTAAGGCGGGTCTCGAAATGGCCGAAGAAAACGAGCCCGACGTGATCCTGCTCGATCTCGCCATGCCTGAGAAGTCTGGTCTTGATGTTCTGCACGAGCTCAAGAGCAGCAAGCCGACACGCGATATCCCGGTGATCGTGGTCAGCGCTTACGCCATGTTGATGATGGGCTCGGACGCTCGCCGTGCGGACGGCGTCATCCAGAAGCCGTTCGATCTGGCTGACCTGTTGTTACAGGTTGAACAAGCCGCGGCGAAGCGGCGGCAAGCAGCGGGCTAGACTAGCCGCACCAGATCGCGCTGCGGCGGGGTCGTGACTTTGACCACGCCGCTGGGCGTGATCACGACGTTGATCTCCGAGCGCACGCCGAACTCGGGCAGGTAGATGCCTGGCTCGATGGAAAACGAGGCTCCCGGACGCAGCAGACGCGTATCGTGCGTTTCGAAGTCGTCGATATTGACGCCGTCACCGTGCGCCCCCTGCCAGCCGATCGAGTGGCCTGTGCGATGAGTGAACGCTGAGGCATAGCCTGCCCGGCTGATGACGTCGCGCGCCACGCGATCGACCTCGCCGCCTTGAACGTCTTGACCCGCGGCAATGCGTTCATCAAGGAACCGCACCGCGGCGTCGCGGGCGGCCCGCACCGCGTCCCAGACGCGCGCTTGCTCACCAGGGACGGTCGTGCTGGCGGTCGCCATCCAGGTGATGTCGGCATACGCGCCGACGGCCCCGTCGGCCCGACGCGCCTCGCGTGCCCACAGGTCGATCAGGACCAGGTCGCCCGATCCGATGGGGAGTGCGACGTCAGGGCCGGGGGCGTAGTGCGGATCGCCAGCGTGCGGCCCGACCGCCACGATGGGCGGGTGGTCGAACTCCAGACCTTCTGCCTGCAGCAGCCGCGCCAGGTGTTGTTGGGCGTCGTACTCGGTCCAGGTGACACCACTCGCCAGTCGGTCGCGTATCGCCGCGAACAACCCATCTTTACTGCGCTCGAGAGCTTGTGCCGCTCGCACGTGGCTGTCGATATCCGCCGCCTCCCAGGCCGCGACCACCGAGGCGAGCGCGTCGGCTGAGGACAGCACTTCGACGCCTAGCGAGCGAACCAGCTCGAGCGTGCCGGCGTCGATGCGGCTGACGTACGGGATGGCATTACCTGGTGAGTACTCCATCAGGACTTTGCGCGCGCCAGCTAACAAGGAGGTGAGGTGCTGCAGCATCTCGTCGCGCCCGCCATACGACTGGACATTGAGGCCGAGCCGCAAAAAATTGCCGGCGTCGACGTGGTGAATCAGCAGGCGCGGTTGGCCAGTCGCCGGGATATACAGGAACGCGCGGCGGGTGGATTGCAGCTGGCTCGAGCCGTTGAGGAGTCGGGCGAAGGCCGGGTTGGAGCCTTTGAAGTCATAGATCAGCCAGCCGTCGGCGGTGCTTCGTCCGAGCTCGGCGGCGATGCGGTCGTGCCGTTGCGTCAGGAGGAGCTGCGGGCGCGTCGGGCGCTGGGCGATCGTCACGGACACCAGTGTAGGGCGCTTGCGCGTATCGAACGGCTGAGCTATAAAATATTTGCATTACCTGTGGCCGTTCGATGGCCGGAAGGAGGTGCTCGCACTACCGATGTACAACGGTTGGTCCGAACTCCTGGCAATCCATTGTCGCCGGCAGGTGGACGGCTAAAGCCCCAGCAGTACCCAGGAGGCTGGGGCCGTCGATCGGCCTTCGATCAGTTCAATTCCACAAGGCCGCCGCGGTTTCGCTTTGTGTAAAGCGATCCCAGGCGGCCTTGATGCGTCCCAACGTGTTACCGTCTTGGCGAACGCATGCGAGGAATCTCAGAACTGCGATTGGGCCGTTCGCTTCAAACGCGAGCGAAGCGCCACAAGATCCGCAAGCGCAAGCCACGGTTTGCGAACTTGCCTTTGAAATCCGACTATCGGGCGAAGCCCAAAGTGATGAAGCCGCGTCAGCCGTACTTGAGTACGGACACCGACATCACGAAGTTGATCTAGCAACGAAGCGCGGTTTTTAAACGCAAAAGCGGTCCGGCTGGTGCGCTCGGGCCGCTTTTTGTTGTGCCGTGATTGTGCACGCTGAACCGGAGAAGAGTGGAGCAGAGTGCGTCTGTTTGGAGTTGTGCTTGATGAGGCTGAAGTAAAGCGCTCGAGAGGTCAAGAGCCTTCGTAGGATCGACCTGGTAAGTCATGTCTCGGTGCAGGTCAGCTCAAAGCTGACGCGCATGAGTATGCGCTCCCTAGAAA
>DASYKL010000248.1:0-4547 GCA_035995405.1 Chloroflexota bacterium | reverse complement strand
CGTGCCCATGCCAGGTCAGGCCCAGCCGCAGTTCCACAGCCGCGTCGAACAGATTGCGCCAGACGGCAGCAGCCTGAGCGTGCTGCTCGACGACGCCCGCTATCCGGGCCCGGCGCCCGACGGCCAGCACGTCGCTTTCGTCCGCTCCTTGCCCGGCGGGGTGGGGCTCTTCAGCCACAGCCTGCTGGACGGCACCGACAGCCAGCTCGTTGCGCCGGGTTCGTTCTTGGCGCTGGCCTACCCGCGGTTCGCGCCGGACGGCCGGCGCCTCGCCTTCGCGGCCATCGGCCTGGTCCCGGCCATCGGCCGACCAGCACCCAGCAATCCACTTGGCTGGCTCTTCAACACGCGGACTGCGCTGGCCCACGGCTTTCCCTGGGAGGTGTGGACCGTCAACGCCGACGGGACCGACCTGCGTCAGGTGCCGGATGTGGTGGACGACGATCCGTCGGTGGCCTGGTCACCCAACGGCAATCTGCTGCTGGTCTACGGCGGCTGGGGCAGCTATCTGGTCGACCCGGCCAGTGGCACCACGACGTCGCTGTCCTACCTGGCCGGCTACGGCTCAGTCGGTTGGTTGCCCGACTAACCTGAGCTCAACAGGAGGAACGCCATGCCAGGACGTTCGACCGCCGCGACCCCCGAGCGGCCATCGATGATGGAGGCGGTCGCATTCGTCGGCTTGGGCGCTATGGGTGTCGGAATGGCCCGCTGCCTGCTCCAGCGCGGTTTTGCAGTGCGAGCATTCGACGTCCGCCCAGAACCCGTCACCGCATTCGCGGCTGACGGCGGCATCGCGGCCGCGACCGCCGCCGATGCCGCGGCAGGAGTCAGCACGGCGCTGGTCATCGTCCTGACGGCCGATCAGGCTGAAGAAGCCATCTTCGGTGAGCAGGGCGTGGCGCACGGCTTGAAGCGCGGCGGGAACGTTGTCTGCATGAGCACCATGTCACCGGCGCGAGCGCTCGCCCTCGCCGCACAGGCGGCCAAGGCTGGCCTGGGCTGGCTCGACGCCCCGGTCAGCGGCGGCACCGAGCGCGCCGCGGCGGGCGCACTGACAACCATGGTTGGCGGCGAAGCCAACCACCTTTCGGCGGTCCGGCCGGTCCTCGAAGCATTCTCGCAACACATCTTTCATCTCGGGCCGGTCGGCGCTGGCTCGACCACGAAGATGGTCAACCAGATACTGGTGTACTGCCACCTGGCGGCCGCGGCGGAGGCTATGACGCTGTGTCGCAAAGCGGGTGTGGACCTGCAGGCGGTGTATGACGTGATCCGCACGGCCATGGGCAACAGCGCGATTTTCGAGAGTCGCGTTCCGCGATTAATCGACGGCAGTTACGAGAGTGGTGGCAGTCTCCGCATCGCCTTGAAGGATCTGGGGATTATTGATGACGCGGCGCGCGAACTGGGCATGCCCATGTTGATGACGGCGCAGGCCACGCAACTCTTTCGGGCCACGGCCGCCAGTGGCCTCGACCAGGATGATCTGGCGGTCGCGCGCGTCCTCGAAAAGCTGGCCGGCCTTTGACTCTTTGTCGAGACCGGAGACGATTTCGGCTAACTACAGCTTGTACTTGGAAAAAATGCGCTTGTACTCGCCTTCTGCCCAGGTGACTGCTGCTTCTGGCGTATCGCCACGCGCCGCGCGGGCAAACATGTTCGGCATGACGAACGTCGCCTGGACTTCCTCCATCGCCTGCGTGATCGGACCCTCGAAGCCGTAGACGTGGGCCAGGTCTTTCCAGTCCTGCATGATCGACAGCTTGGGGTCTTTGTCGAGGCCTGGCATTGGCTTCTTCCAGAAGTCGTTCAGCGCCGGACTGTTGTAGCCATTGCTGGCGACAGCGGAATCCACGTGCGCGTCGTACCACGCCAGCATGAACGCTTTGGCGGTGTCGACATTTGGCGACGTCTTCCAGATCGCCCAGGCGTTCGGATCGACGGTGTTGCGGCGCCCGCCCTTGCTCCCGGGGCCCATCGGATTCAACGCGATCTGCAAATTCGGGAACACGTCCGGTGACTGCGTCCCGGCCGTGATGTACACGCTGGTCGCGTTATCGATCCATGACCCACGACCGGACAGGATCAGCAGGTTATTGCCGGAATCGTCCCACGAGAAGACTTCATCGGTCATACCGTCGTTGAACAATTGCTGCCCGAACTTCAGGGCGGCCAATGTTTCCGGCGAGTTGATCGTGATGGTCTTGCCGTCTGGTGACGTCTCGGTAGCACCGAACGAATACAGCACCGAGCGCCAGTTGTGGTTGCCGTCGTTGCAATTGGAGAGTGCCTGACCACACGGATGGCCGGCTGCCTTCAGCTTGCGGCTGGACTCCAGCAACGTCATGTAGTCGTCCGGATACGGCGCGCCGACTTCGTCGAAGTAGTCCTTGCGATAAATGTTTGGTTGAGCGATGAAGTAGCTCAGCGTTGCTCGCCATGTGCCGTTCACCAGGCCGACGTTCTTGGCCATGTCGATCCAGCCGCCATACTTTTTCCCGACGGCGTCGGCCACGTCGCTCACGTCGACGAGTTTGTCTTCGTAGGTATGGGTCTGGATGACGGCCTGGAATTCAATCAGATCGTGCCCAGCGCCAGCAGAGGCTTCGGCTGCATACCGGGCCGGCAGATCCAGGTTGCGGACGTGGTCGATCTTGACAGTGACGCCGTTCTTGTCGCCCCAATCTTTGGCAAACGTGGTGAGCCAATCGTCATAGGCCGGCACGAAGTGGCTCCATGTCAGGATGCTGAGCGTACTGCCTTTTTTAGCGACCGGCGCGGGCGCCGTCTGCGGCGCAGCGGCGGCAGCGGCGGTCGTCGGTTTCGGCGCCGCGGCTGGCGCAGTGGTGGGTGCAGCTGGAGCAGTGGTAGCAGCCGGTGCGGCGGCGGGTGCGCAGGCCGCCAGGAGCGTGGTGCCCACTCCACCAAAGACCAGCACGCCCGCGATGCGCACAAAACGTCGGCGCGACACCGCGACATCCATCAAGCGCTGCTCATCAAATCGGTCCACCTGCAGGCCTCCCGATACCCTACTTAAACTACTTGACCGCCCCACCCGTGATGCCCTCGACGAAGTAGTCGAGGAAGAAGCTGTACAGGATCGCTACTGGCACGCCGGCGATCAAAGCACCAGCCATCAGCGAGCCCCAGAAAAATACGTCGCCCCGAATCAGCTCCGTCACCACGCCAATCGTCACGACTTTCTCGTCGGACGAGCTGACAAATGACAGCGCATAGACGAAATCCTGCATGCTCAGGGTGAACGCGAAAATAGCGACCGTCAGCATGCCGGCCACGCTCAGCGGCAGAACCACACGCGGAATAGCGCCCAGGCGCGAGCTGCCATCGACCATCGCCGCTTCTTCGATCTCCGGCGGAATCGTCCTGAAGAAGCCAGCCATCAACCAGGTACAGAACGGGATGGTGAAGGTCGGATAGGCAACGATCAACGATCCGAGTTTGTCGAACAATCCCAGTCCGGCGATTACTTTCACCAGCGGCAAGAACAACAACGTCGTTGGCACCAGGTATGTGAGAAAAATGCCGATCGACAGTGATTCCGAGCCGCGGAAGCGCAATCGTGCCAGGGCATACCCAGCGGGCACGGCTACCACCAGGGTAATCGCCACCACGGAGACGGCGACGATGGCGGTGTTCAGGAGCCAGTGCGCGAAACCGGTCTTGAAGAAGAGCAAATTCAGGTGGTCGAGCGTCGGCGGCTGGTTGAACCACAGCGGAAAATTTTGCAGGTTGTACAGATCGCGGTCTGCCTTGAACGTGGTGACGAACATCCAGTAGACCGGCAAGCCAGCGAGGATCGCGTAAAACGTCAAGCCGGCATAGACGACGAAATGCTTTCGGGCGTGCGGCCACAACAGCTGCCGGCGGCGTGGCGTGGCGGCGAGGCTGGCCATGCTGTCTGTCAGAACTCCCTGCGGCGCAACGAGCGCAGCACCATAACGATAACGACGAGCAGAATTGGCAGTAGCAGCACGGCAATGGCGGCGCCGCGCCCAAGTGCGCCTGATTGCACGCCAACCAGAAACGCGTACGACGCCAACACGTGCGTCACGTTCGCGGGGCCACCCTGGGTTAACAGGTTGACGACCGTCATGTCGGTCAACGAAAAGACCAGGTCGTACAGGCTGCCGATGAACAGGATCGGCGCGATCATCGGCACGATGATCTTGCGGAAGCGGACGAGCCCGCTCGCACCATCCACTTTGGCCGCATCCAGGATGTCCTGCGGGATCGACGTCAGGCCGGCTAGCAGGATGATCGCGGCGAACGGAAAGCCACGCCACACATTGACGGCGATGATCGAAATCGCCGCCAGGTTCGGGTCACCCAACCAGATTGGATTGCTGTGCAGGATGCCGAGGTGCGTGCCAATCCAGTTGATGATGCTGTACTGCGAGTCGAACATCCACTTCCAGGTGATCGAGCTCAACGCGATCGGAATCGTCCACGGCAACAGAATGATGAGCCGAAAGACGCGCGTTCCGGGCAGGTTCTCGGCCAATAAAAAAGCAAGACTCGTCCCG
>DASYKL010000247.1:0-12310 GCA_035995405.1 Chloroflexota bacterium | reverse complement strand
GAGCAGGACCCAGACCGGGCCGTACTGCGAGGGCTCGTCAGGAAAGGCCAGAAAGGGAATGATCGCGTCGCCCGGAAACTCGTTTGGCGCCAGCTGAAACGGGTTGACGTGGTGGATGGCCAGGAGCCGGCCATGGGCGATGTAGCCAAAGACGTCGACGGCTGTAGCCGGGTATGCCAGTACGAGCTCTACGCAAAACAACGCGCTAAAGCCCAGAGCCACCTGAATGGACATGCGCCCACGTGAGGTGAGCCAGTACCCCGTGGCGTAGATGACGTACAGGCCAATGACGACCGACAGGTACAAGATGGCCGAGGGCCAGCGGTAGCCCGTGATCTTGCCCAGGTCAAGCAGTGGTAGGTACAGGTTGCTGGGCAGCAAAGGGACCCACAGGACCCAAACCGCGTACAGCAAGGCCGTGGCCAGGCCAAGCAGAAGGGCCATCGCGAGTAGCGTATCGAGTTCCGATCAGGCGCAGCTTTCGAGTGCTAAAACCCCCCGCGTACCATATGGACATGGGAAAACGATTAACCGCTTCTTAACTCGGGCATGTTCCCTCATTAGCATGCGGCGGCGCATACTCAGTTCGCGATGCAGATAGCCGCTCCGTTGTCGCGGCCGATGCGACGGATGCTGCCTGGGGGCAGCCTACGCCTGCGGCCGCTCCTGCTGGCAATCCTGGCCCTGGCCATTGTGGGCGGCGCAAGCGTCGTCGCCTATCAACGTTTCTTTGCCGTTGCGCCGCCAGCGCCCAGCGGCCAGATCGTTCCCATCCAGCGCGGCAATGTGGCTGCCACGGTCAGTGCCACTGGCAGCGTCGTCGCGACCAAACAGGCCAAACTGGTCTTTGCCACCACCGGCCGCCTCAAAGACATCCTGGTCAACGTTGGCGACCAGGTCGCCACCGGCCAACCGCTGGCCCGGCTCGTGTCCGATACCACCCAGAACAAGCTGGATACCGCGAAATCGTCGCTCACCACGGCCCAGCTCAAACTGCAGCAATTGACTGAGACCGCGACCCCAGAAGACATGGCCGCGGCCCAAGCGGCCTACGACGCCGCGACCGCCAAACTGACCGACCTGCAGACTGGCCCAACCGCGGCCGACCTGCAAGCCGCCCAAGCGGCCGTCGTCCAGGCCCAGGCCACGCTGAGTGACGCTAATGGCAAGCTGCAAACCCTCGTCGGCGGCGCCACCGCGACCGATCGCGCCAGCGCTCAAGCTGGCCTGATCAGCGCCCAGAACGCGTTCGCCGCGGCTCGCGCCAAGCTCGACCAACTGCAAGCCGGGCCGACCAACGTCGATTCGACGACCGCGCAGAACGCTGTCAACGATGCCCAGTCCGCCTTGCGTTCAGCCACTGCCAAGCTCGAGCAGCTGCTCGCCGGTGCGACCCAGGCGGATGTCGCCGCCGCCCAGGCCAGTCTCGACAAGTCGCAGGCAGACGTCACGGCGGCCGGAATCAAGCTCGAGCAGGTGAAAACCGGCGCAGCCCTACCACCTGACGTCATCGCTGCGCAGGCTACGCTCGCGGGGGCTGAAAAGAAGCTGCACGACTCGCACCTGGCCCTCGACCAGCTTTCGGCACAGCTTGAACAAGCCAATGCCGACCTGTCCGGACAGCAGTCATCGCTCAACGCATCGATCAAGTCCGCCGATCAGACCTGCAGCAAATTCGGCGATGGCTCGGCCGAATGTTCGTCGGCGCGCTCGAAGAGCGACAGCCAGCAAGCGACGATCCTGAAGGCGCAACAGCAGGTCAAGCTGCTCAGCGGCAACGGCTCATGGGATCAGCTCTCGGCGCAGAAAGACGTGACGGCCGCGCAAGCCGCTTATGACTCCGCAGCCGTGACACTCAAACAGACGTTGGTCACCCACAGCGCTGGGATCGACGTGATCTCTGCTCAGCAAACCTACGATGCGTCGGTCTCAGCCCTGACCAGTGCGCGGGCCAAGCTCGATCAGACCCGCGCAGGCCCAACCGCTGCCGACCTGGTCGCTGCCCAGAGTGGGCTCGACCAGGCCCGGTCTTCGCTAGCCACGGCGCAAGCTAAGCTCGAGCAGACTCTGCAAGGTGCGATTGACGCGGACATGGTCAGCGCGCAGACAGCGGTGGAAACTGCCCAGGCCAATGTCGACTCGGCTCAGGCCAAACTCGACAACCTCGGTGTGGCGACCCCACAGGACGTGCAAGCCGCCCGTTCGTCGCAAGCCAGCGCGCAGGCTGGTTTGCAAACGGCGCAAGCGAAACTCGTCCAGCTGCAAGCCGGGCCAACGCAGACCGATTTGCAGACGGCGCGGAGCGGCATTGCCGGGGCTTTGGCAACGCTGGCCACCAAGTCCGGCACGACGCGCCCAACTGACGTGGCGCTGCAGCAGGAAGCCGTCCATCAGGCCGAGCTGGCAGTCCAACAGGCACAGATCGACGTGGACAACAACACGTTGCTTGCGCCATTCGATGGCGTGGTCTCCTCGGTCACCGGGAATCCGGGCGAGATGGCGCCCAGCGGTACGACCGGTTTCATCACCCTGGTCGATCCACGCGAGATACGTGTCGACGTGACCGTCGATGAGACGGACGTTGCAAAGGTCGCGGTTGGCAAGACAGCCCGCATAACGTTCGACGCCGTCGCGGGCCGCACGTTCAACGGCAAGGTCATCTCGATCGCACCGAGCGGCACCATTACCCAGGGCGTCGTCAATTACCCCGTGTCCATCGCCATCGACAACCGCAACCAGGTCCTGCCAGCAGGCTTGACCGCATCGGCGACGGTCATCATCGACGAGAAAAACGATGTCCTGGTTGCACCCATCCGCGCGGTGCGGCGACAGGGCCGCGATCAAGTTGTCGACTTGCCCGCACCAGACGGCGGCAAACCGGTGCAGCGCGTGGTCAAGACCGGCGTTCAGAGCGACCAGCTCATCGAGATTACCGATGGCCTACAAGAAGGCGATGAGATCGTGATTGCGGGCACTACCACCCGCACCCCAACCAACGGCCGTGGCCTGCCAGGCGGCGGTCCGGCGCAAGCGATCCCTCTAGGACGTTAGGCGCTACTGCGATGGGCATCCAGATCGCCAACGTGTCGAAGACCTATCACATGGGGACCATCGAGGTGGCCGCGTTGCGCGACGTCAGCCTCGAGATCAAGGACGGTGAGCTCGTCGCGATCATGGGCCCGAGCGGCTCAGGCAAGAGCACGCTCATGAACGTCCTGGGCTGTCTGGATGTGCCCAGCACGGGCAGCTACCGACTCGACGGGGAAGAGATCGGGCGATTGAAGGACGATCAATTGGCCGTCGTCCGAAGTCGCAAGATTGGCTTCGTCTTTCAGCAGTTCAATCTGCTGGCACGCACCCCGGCTGTGGAGCAGGTCGAGCTGCCGATGGTCTATGCCGGCACCCGCGATCGGCGTGCTCGAGCGCTGGCCGCGCTGGATGCCGTTGGGCTGTCGGATCGTGCCAATCACCGACCGACCGAACTGTCCGGCGGCCAGCAGCAGCGCGTGGCAATTGCGCGAGCACTGGTCAACGAGCCTTCGATCATCCTGGCCGACGAGCCCACCGGCGCCCTCGATACCAGTACCAGCGCCGAGATCATGGCCATCTTCCAGCGCCTCAACCGTGACCGCGGGCTGACAGTCATTTTCGTCACGCACGAGCCGGAGATTGCCTATCACACCCGCCGCATCATCGCACTGCGAGACGGCCTGATCACCACCGACGAAGCGGTGAGCGACGCCGATTTCCACCAGGCCGACGCTCGCCAGCCGGTGGCCCTTTGAGCTCGGTTCGCGTCGCCTTGCGTGCGCTCGGCGCCAACAAGCTGCGCACCACCCTGACCATGCTCGGCATCATCATCGGCGTTTCCGCGGTGATCGCTTTGATGTCGATCGGCCGAGGCGCGCAGGCTCAGGTCACCTCACAAATCCAGAGTCTCGGTACCAATCTGCTCTTCATCCGCCCCGGCGCGACCAAAGACCAGGGTGTCCGCAGCGGGGCAGGCCAGGCCGCGACCCTGACCCTCGAGGATTCCGACGCAATCGCGACGTTGCCCAACGTCGTCGCCACAGCGCCCGAGCTTGGTACCGGTGCCCAGATGCTGGCGAACGGGCAGAACTACCAGTCGCGGGTTACTGGCGTCACGGAGGAGTACGCCGCCGTCCGCAATACGACCCTGGCCGAGGGTGATTGGATCACCAAAGCCCAGGTCGACGGCCACTCGAACGTCGTCGTCCTCGGCGATACGGTTGCCAAACAGCTCTTTGCCGAGATGGACCCCGTCGGTCAAATGGTGCGCATGAGTGTGGGCGGCCGTACCGGTGCCAACCTCCGCGTCATCGGCGTGATCGAGTCAAAGGGCGCCAGCGGCCTCGGCAATCAGGACGATCAGGTTTATGTGCCGATTACCACGGTCATGGCTCGTCTGTTCGCGC
The DNA here is from genome assembly GCA_035995405.1 of Chloroflexota bacterium. GTDB lineage: Bacteria > Chloroflexota > UBA6077 > UBA6077 > CF-72 > CF-72. The sequence continues at coordinate 7,874 of DASYKL010000247.1, read as the reverse complement.
AGCGCACGGCGCGTGGTGCGCCGAACGTGAACACGGTCAACGTCCAGGTGATTTCGGAAACGGTCATGGATGACACGGTGACGGCCATCGGCGACCTGCTGCGCGCTCGGCACAAAGTGGCTCAGGACGACTTCACGATCCAGAGTCAGCAAGACTTCCTGAACACGTTCAACCAGATCGCGGGCACCTTCACCCTCTTGCTCGGGGCCATTGCCGGGATCTCACTGGTCGTCGGCGGCATCGGCATTATGAACATCATGCTGGTGAGTGTCACCGAGCGGACGCGTGAGATCGGCATCCGCAAAGCGGTCGGTGCGCGACGGCGCGACATCCTGACCCAGTTCCTTGTCGAAGCGGTCGTCGTCAGCATCCTCGGCGGAGCGATTGGCATCGCGCTGGGCACGGGTCTGGCTGGTCTGATCAGCACGTTCCAGATCCCTGGCCAGAACGGTGCGGCTGCCTCGAACCTGCAAACGCAAGTCGGTCTCGACTCGGTCATGCTGGCGTTCTTCGTCTCAGCCGCGGTCGGCTTGTTCTTCGGCATCTATCCGGCAACGCGGGCGTCGCGGCTCAATCCGATCGAGGCGCTGCGGTACGAGTGAAGGGGTTGGGGGCTGGGAGCTGGGAGTTGGGGAATGCGATGGGATTCTCAGCCCGTTCCAAGCGCGCGCTGTTATCACTCATCGACGGGCGCCGGAGTCCCCAGATCCCAACTCCCAACTCCCAGCTCCCCAAAGGCAACCCAACATGACCACCGTACTCGTCGCGGACGACGAAAAGAACATTCTCCAACTCGCGCGCATGTACCTCCAGGCCGAGGGTTTCAGTGTCGAAACGGCCGGTAACGGCCGCGAGGCGCTCGACAAGATTCGCCAGGCCAAACCGGACCTGCTCGTGCTCGACCTGATGATGCCCGAGATCGATGGCTGGGAAGTCTGCCGTCGGCTGCGCAAAGAAAGCGACTTGCCGATCATCATGCTCACCGCTCGCGGCGATGACGTGGACAAGATTGTCGGACTCGAGCTCGGCGCCGACGACTACATGACCAAGCCTTTCAACGCCCGCGAGCTGGTGGCCCGTGTCAAGGCTGTGCTGCGCCGCTATTCGGCGGGCAAAGCGCCTGAGAAAGTGCTGCAGGTCGGCGATTTGCGCATCGACCCCGAACGCCATGAGGTCAGCATTGGCGAACGAGGCATCGAGCTGCGGCCGAAAGAATTCGAGCTGCTGACGACATTGGCTCGCAATCCGGGTGTCGTATTCGATCGCGAGCGGCTGTTGAAACTGGCCTGGGGCTATGACTATTACGGTGACTCGCGGACGGTCGATGTCCATGTCACCTGGCTGCGTGAAAAACTGCGTGACAGCACTGCCCGCATCCAAACCGTGTGGGGCGTTGGCTACAAACTCGTCGAAGCCGAACCAGGCGAAGCGGCGCCGGCCCGCCGCAGGCGCGCCTAGTGCGCTTGCCGTTTCCGTCGCTGCGGGCGAACCTGATCGCCGCGTTCGTGGCGGTCATTGCCGTGTCGCTGCTGCTCGCAAGCGGCGCCTTCGCGTACCTGTTGCGCGAGTACCAGGTCGACCGCGAACGGGACCGACTCGAGGTTCTGGCCGTTCAGTACACCCAGTCCGTGGTGCGCTGGGCACGCAGCGGCAGCTCGCTGCAGGCCATCTCCGCCCAGCTCGATCAGAGCGCCGGCGATTCTGGCGTGCGCGTGCTGTTGATCGACGACCGCGGCACTGTCCTGCACGACACCGATAACAACAGCTTCGCCGGGCGCACATTTGCCTTGCCGCCGTCGCCTGGCCGGCGACCAAACGTGTCCCAGGGCGCGGTGTCTACGCCGAGCGGCGACGAAGTCTTTACTGTGGTCAGCCTGTACGGCGATGCGCGTTTCCAGCCTGGAATCCGCGTGGCCGTCGTCGCGCCCGAGCAATCTCTGACCAACGCCTGGCGCGAAGCCCTGCCGCGGCTCTCGATGGCCGCGCTGAGCGCCCTGCTCGTGTCGATCGTGATTGCCTGGTGGCTGGCATCGACGATCACTCGGCCGATGGTCCAGATTACTCGCGCTTCGGAAGAGATGGCGCGAGGCAATCTCGATCCACATCTCACGCTGCCCGAAACAACGGACGAAGTCGGCCGCTTGAGTAAGGCATTCACGACGATGGCGCGCGAAGTCGCTCGATCGCACCGCACCATGCGCGACCTGCTGGCAAACGTCAGCCACGATCTACGGACGCCGCTGACCTCGATCAGCGGCTTTGCCGGCGCGCTTGTTGATGGCACGCTGTCGGGTCCCGACGGCGCGCGCGAAGCGGGCCGCATCATTGGCGAAGAAGCCGAGCGGATGCGCCGGCTGGTCGAGGACCTGCTGTACTTGAGCCGCATCGAGTCGGGCGACCTGTCTCTGCAGCGCGACCCGGTCAATCTGGCCGAACTGGCGCGTGCCGTCCAGGCGCGCTTCCTGTTTCGGGCTCACGAGGTCGGCATCAGCTTCGAGGTCGAGGCGCCAGAGGTCGTGACCATCATGGGCGACCCGCATCGCCTGGGACAGGTCCTCGACAACCTGGTCGAGAATGCGTTCAAGTACACCCCGCCGACGGGCAAGGTCCGCTTGACCGTTGCCGTGGAAGACGTCAAATCGGTCGGCTCACGCAGCCCGCGGCCGCAACGCATGGCTACGGTCAGCGTGCACAACACGGGTTCGTACATTCCGCCAGAAGAGGCCGAGCGCGTCTTCGAGCGCTTCTACCAGGTCGACAAAGCCCGTGCCGGCAGCGGTGGCAGCGGCCTGGGCCTGGCGATCGCACGTGAAATCGTGCAGGCTCACGGTGGCCGGATTGAGCTCGAAAGCTCGACACAAACGGGTACCAGGTTCAGCGTTCGCATTCCAACGCTTGAGCAGAGCGCACCAGGCTCGCTAGTATCGTCTGAGCCTGCGCGGCCAGCCGAAGTTGGCGCGGCCCGTCGTTAACCGGCAAATCGCTTGTACGCCGCCGGGCTAACGATCGGCTCGGACCCTCTGCCCACTTGATGCGCGCCTGGATTCAGTCCACCGCTCTGGCTGCCGTACTACTCGGCGCCCTGCCGGCCGCCGCCCTGGCTGCCCCGACCGCGACGCCGACGGCCAAAGCGCAGCCGAGTGCGGCGCCGACGGCGGCGCCGCCGCCGAAACCAAGCGCCACTCCAACGAACGTGCCGCCACCGTCGACGGCCACCGCTGCCCCGCCCACGGCCACCGCTGCGCCGCCCACGGCCACCGCCGCACCCCCGACGGCCACCGCCGCGCCGTCCGCTGGCCCCTCTGCTTCTGGTGCCACGCCCCTTGCCGGGGGCCAGTCCGCGGCGGCTCCGGGCGCGACCGCCTCGAGTGCGACCGCCGCCCCGACCGGGACCGCCCAGGCAACAGTCGTCCCCAGCGCCATTGCCGGCGGCAGCCCGACGCCGTCGCCCGATCAGCCCGTTGCCCTCGTCGCCGCACCACCTGGCAGCGGCGCGATCCATGGCGCCGCCTTCTTCGACGCCGATGCCAACGGCGAACGCTCCGCCTCCGAGCCGACCCTCTCCCAGGTCGACATCACCCTGTCCGCCCCAGGTGGCGGCCTGGTCCGTACCGTCCGCACCGGAGATGACGGCTCTTTCACCTTCACGAACCTTGCCCAAGGCACCTATCGGCTCACCGTCGCCGTGCCGATCGACTACGTCCCCACCACCGACACCGGCCAGGACGTCGAAGTCGAACAAGACACCCAGACCGATGGCATCCTCTTCGGCCTCATCAGCCTGCAGGCCGCCGGCCTGAAACCCGACGGCACGCCCGAACAAGACCCCAACGCCCAGAGCGACGACGAGCAGATCATCGCGCTCGCCTCCGTTTCGTCACTGCCGTTGCGCTTCGCCGAAGGCCGCGATCTGATGGCCCAGGTCGGTCGACGTGTCCTCGGCGATGGTCTCGTCTGGCTCGGAGTACCGTTCCGCACTCAGATCGATGGCGGCGAATTCCAGTTCGTCAACTGCGGTCCAGCCTCACTGACCATGGTCCTGGCTGGCTTTGGCCTGGAAGTCGGCCCGTCGCAAGTGCGCGACTACCTGAACAACTTGATCGACAACTTCAACACCGACCTGGGAACCAGCCTGGATGTGCTGTCGCGGATCGGCAAAGACGCTGGCTTGACGCCGATGGACCTCTACAGCGATCGCGGTGGTTACCGCAACTGGTCAACCGATGCGGTGCGCTGGCACATTCAGCAGGGACACCCGGTGATCACTCTGGTCAAGTACCGCAACCTGCCTGGCCACACCAAGTCGCTGTCCGAGTTCGACCATTACATCGTGATCAGCGGACTGACCCCGAACGGCTTCATCTACAACGACGCGGCGTTCGCGTCGACCCTTGGGTATGGGCTGGAGATCTCGGATGTCGAGCTCGAATACGCCTGGGACAACTCATCCATCCCCCGTCATGCATTGGCGTTCGGTCTCGCGCCAGACGCCAGAGCGCTGACTTTCCCCGAGCTGCCGCGCAAACCACGCACGGTCGCTTCCGACGCGGTCGCGCCCGCCCGTGGCGCACGGCGTCTCGCCCAGGCGGACGAAACCGTGCGCGCGCCACTCACCTTGACGCCCGTACTCACGCCGCTTTTGCCGACCCAACAGTCCGCCGGCCCGCTGATCGGCCGCGCCGACAACTGGCAAGACGATCCCGACTTCCAGCCTCTCGATTTGTCCACTTCAAGCCCGATGGGTCTGCAGATGGAACCCACCGAGCAACCAACGCTCGAACCTCGACCCGGCCCCGGCACGATGGTCCCCAAGCTCCTGACCATCCTGGGTGCCCTCTGGCTGCTGTGGACCGCCTGGTCCTTGAATCGCGGCCTGGCGAACCGCCTCAACCGCCTGAAGCTGACGCCAATCCGAAACGCCCTCAGCGCCCTGCTGTCCCTGTTCAATTAGACGTTGAACAGCACGTGCAGTACATCGCCGTCAGAGACGATGTACGCCTTTCCTTCTTGGCGGACCCAGCCCTTCTTTTTCGCCGCGGCCTCGCTGCCTGCTTCGAGCAGCTGATCCCAGCGGATCACCTCAGCCCGAATGAACCCGCGCGCCAGATCCGAATGGATCGCGCCGGCGGCATCCTGGGCATTGGTGCCGGCGCGAATCGTCCACGCCCGGCACTCATCGTCACCTGCCGTGAAGAATGAGATCAGCTCCGCCAAGCCATACGCGAGCGTCGTCACCGAGCCCAGCTGACTGCCCGAAACGTTCATCGCCGCCATGAACTCGGCAGCATCCTCTGGAGTGAGCTCGCCAAGCTCCATCTCCAGCTTTCCTGGCAGGCCCAGGACCGCGGTACCTGGCACGTCGCGCGTGAGCTCGGATAACGACCCGACCAGCGAACTACCGTCCTGCTCGTCAGCCAGGTTGACCACGAGCAACGTTGGCTTAGAAGTCAAGAAGCCGAAGCTCGAAATCGCTTTTTGCTCCTCGTCAGACAACTCGACCGTTCGCGCCGGGCGTCCCGCCTCTAGCGCCGGCTGCAGCTTTTGCAGCACGGTCAGCTCACGCTCCTTGACCGCCCGCTCGGCGGGCGTGCCTTTGCTCCCCAGCCGCAGCTCTTTCTCCAACCGGTCGAGCCGTTTTTCGATCTGCGACAGGTCGGCTAGCTGCAGCTCGAGATTGAACTCTTCGTAATCCGAACTCACGTCGCGGCCAGGCTGGAACGCGCCGATTACCTGCATCAGCACATCGACCGTCCGCAAGTGAGCCAGGACCGCGGCGCTGCTCTCCTGGCCCATGCCTTTGGCGACGCCAGCCACGTCGATGAAACGGACCTCCGCTGGCGTGTGCTTGACCGGCTGGAACAGCGCTGAGAGTTTGTCGAGCCGCTCGTCAGGCACCTTGACCACGGCGAGGTTGGGTTCACCGCCGGCGTAGCCGCCGGTACTGGCGTGCTGATGCGCCAGCGCGTTGAACAGCGTCGTCTTGCCGGCCCCTGGCAGACCAGCGATACCTATCTGCATGTGTGTGCCTGATTCCTAGGGCGAGCCGACCTGCGGCGCTGCCTCGCGTGGTGCGTGTACCGGGTCCCAGCCTTTGTCGTGCGGCGGCGGTCCGTATTGCGCAATAAAACGATCGATCTTCGTTCGCTCCAGCAGATAGCGGTGTTGGCCGACGAAGAACCCCACCCGCGACGTGACCAGCTTGATGCTGTCGCGCAAGGTCAGGTCCAGCAGGTCGGTTTCGTAGATGGCCATCTGCAGCGGCGTCAGGCTGGGCAGCTCATCGAGCGAACGTACTGGCATTCTGGCTAAGTCAGGTCATTGTAGCGGTGAGCAGCGCCTACACTCTTGAAGGTGGAGCGCTTGTGGACACCCTGGCGACGCGCCTTCGTCGAAGCAGACGGCACCCACCTTCAAGGCTGCTTCCTCTGCACCAAACCCGCTGAGCACAACGATCGCCAAAATCTGATCGTCTATCGTGGTCCGCTGGCCTACGTTCTGCTCAATCTCTATCCATACAACAACGGCCATCTGCTCATCGCGCCATACGCCCATACTGGCGACCTGGCGAAGCTCGAGACGAGCACCGCGTCCGAGCTGATGCAGCTCACCCAACACTCGGTGGACGTCCTACAGCGGGTTTACCATCCGCATGGCTTCAACGTGGGGATGTATCTCGGCAAATCAGCAGGCGCAGGCGTGCCCGACCACGTGCACGTGCACGTCGTGCCCCGCTGGGAGGGCGACACCAACTTCATGCCCGTGCTGGCCGACACCAAGGTCCTCCCCGAGAGCCTGGCGCAGTCCTATGACCGACTCGAGCCCAGTTTCCGAAGCTGATCACGCGGGCGAGCGGCGCCTGATCCTGGTCGTCGACGACGAGCCATCCGTACGCGCGATCGTTCTGGCGTCAATCGCGGTGCGAGCCGAGCGGTACCGCGTGCTTGAAGCAGGTAACGCGGCGGAAGCGCTGGCGCATGCCCGCGACCACCGTCCGGATCTGGTCCTGCTCGACGTCGCGTTACCTGACCACGACGGTTTCTGGGTGTGTCGGACGCTGAAGAGCGACGCGCGTACGGCGCAGATTCCCGTGGTCATGTTGACCGCGATGAGTCTGCCGTCCGACCGCGACAAAGCCATTCAGGCTGGGGCGGACGGATACATCGTCAAACCGTTCTCGCCGCGCGGTTTGCTGGAAGAGCTGGAACGCCGAGTCCCGTAATGGCGCGCGAGCGTTATCCTCAGCAGACACTCTATGGCAACGTTTGATCCAGCCACGTTTTCCCTGGAGCCTGTGCAGCGCCGCATCGACAAGCCGTGGGGGTATGAGGTTCTGCTGTCACCGCCCGACGCGCCGTACACCTCGAAGCTGATACACGTCCGCGCCGGCAAACGCCTCAGCTTGCAATTGCACGACACCAAGGTCGAGACCCAGACGCTCGTTCAAGGTCGTGGCATCCTGGTGCTCGAGGGTGCCGACGGCCAGCTGCACGATCTGCCGATGCAGACTGGCGTCGGCTACCACGTGGCGGTCGGCCAGCGGCATCGGCTGTGCGCGGCAGCTGACGAGGATGCGACGATCTTCGAAACCTCGACGCCCGAGGTCGGAGTGACGTTGCGGCTCGAAGACGACTACGCCCGACCGCACGAAACCGAACAGCAGCGCCAAGCCGAGCGCGCCGGCCTGTAACGCCCAAGGTGCAGGCGCTTCCGCAGGCGGCCTATTTCCTGCTACTCGAAGCGGCGGTCGGCGGCACGATCGCCCTGTTCTGGGTGCACGCGCGCGGGGAAGTCAGTCGCGGCTTCACGCTGTTCACGGGCATCTGCTTTCTGGTCTGCGGCGGTCTGGCGATCTGGCTACGCGGTGTCTTCCCGCC
>DASYKL010000246.1:0-8484 GCA_035995405.1 Chloroflexota bacterium | reverse complement strand
GACCCCTGGCACGGTGGCCAACCATGTTGCGCATATTCTCGCCAAGCAGGGTTTGAGATCGCGAGTCCAGCTGGCCGTGAGGTTTGCGAGCAAGGCGAGTACAGACGACATCCTGACCTTGTTGAGACGCTTGCAGGAGGTTGGTGCGACTGACTTTGCCGGAGCACTACAACATGCCACCGACGTGCTGGTATCAGTGTTTGTCGTTGAGAAAGTTGACGCGTTCCTGTACGACCCGCAGAACGAGATGCTTGTGACGCTCGGCACGAGCGACACAGCCGTGGGCCGACGCCAACACGAACTCGGATTGCACCGCCTGCACGTATCGCACGGTGGACGCGTGGCATGGGTCTTTCAGGAGCATCAGCCCTTCCGCAGCGGCCGCGTCGACGAGGATCAGTTTGAATTGGAAGGAGTCCGCCGCGACCTCGGCATCCGCTCCACGATCGCTGTGCCACTCGACGTACCGTTGGGTCCGCGCGGGGTGCTGCTTGTCTCGTCGACTCAGCCAGACTATTTCGCCGAGCCGGATGTGCAGCTGCTGCAGTTCGTCGCGTATTGGATCGCACTGGTCGCCCAGCAGCAGTCGCTGCTTGCCGGACGACCACACGACGACGGTTAGACGCTACGGCCGGGCCAGTAGCGGGCTTGCATCTACTCGTCGGCTGGAGTCTCCGCGGCTAAACCGACGGCACCACCAAATACCGCCCCGACGGCCGCGCCGATAACTGCGCCGGCGCCCGCACCCAATGGACCGGCGGGCAAACCTGCTAATGCACCGGTCGCCGCGGCTGCGCCTAAACCCACAGCGCCGACTGCCGAGCCGGCTCCAGCCGAGGCGCCGGCTACCTCCTCCTTTATTTCAGGCCGTTCGAGTGGTGCAAACCGCGGGTCTGTGTTCTGTTCGGAAGGGCCGATCGACTCGTTGTGCATGGAATATGTGCCTCCTCATTGTCCCGCCCTATGGGACGGTCCGGCCCGTATCGCATCACGCATGCCCAGTCGCGGAGTCAGAGCGTGGTGAAGAGGGTGTACCTGTGCACTACTTTGGCGGTGGATCAGCTAGTTGCAGTTTGACTCCGCTTGAATGAGCGAGCGTGATGGTATGCAACGTGCGGCTGGCGGCCGACCACTTGAGAGGTAGAACTACATGTCGTCAGAATCAGGATTTAGCAGTGCGCCTAGCGTGGCGGAAACTCCGCCATCTGGACCCGGGAATGGTCTCGCCGACAACGCTCAGCAGGCGCTGGGGCACGTCGCGGAGCAGGCCCAGCACACCGCCAGCCAGGTCACCGAACAGGCCAAACAACAGGCCACATCGCAGCTCGAACAACAGAAGGGGCGCGCCGTTGATAGCCTGGTCACCGTCACTCAAGCCCTGCGCCAAACGGGGCAGCACTTGCACGAGCAGGAGCAAGGAACAATCGCCGGGTACGTCGAGCAGGCCGCTGAGCGTGTCGAAAGCGTCACTAACCATCTGCGTTCGCGTGACATTCCTGAGTTGCTTGACGAAACGCAGGACTTCGCCCGACGTCGGCCCGCGCTATTCGTCGGAGCGGCCGTAGCACTTGGGTTCGTTGGCGCCCGTTTTCTGATGGCCTCCGGCCAGCGTACGGCACAGCGTCGCCAATCCACTTCCATTCAAGTGGCGCCGTACGGCCAGGTCGGTACTACTGACGCTGCGTCGGTTGGTTTCGGCCGACCACCAGCTGACGGCTTCGATCCGGCGACGGGCTCGGCGCGTGCCTGGACTGGAGTCACGCCGGGCGTATCGGAGCTCTGATGCAAGCGCGTAAGGACGAACGGTCGCTGGGTGAGCTCTTTGGTGAGCTGGCCCGCGACATGGGCGTCCTCGTTCGGCAGGAAGTCGGCTTGGCGACCACGGAGATATCACACAACATTGCCAATGCCGCGCAGCACGCGGCGCTGCTTGTCGCGGGCGGTCTACTTGCCTACGCGGGTGTGCTCGCTGTGCTGGCTGCCGTGATTTTCGCGTTAGCCGCCGCCGGTCTGGCGTGGTGGCAATCAGCTTTGCTTGTGGGCATTGTGGCGTTGGGTATCGGCGCTCTGTTCGCCCAACGCGGGATCGCGGCGCTCAAACATGCGGACCTGGCGCCCCGCGCGACTCTGCAAACGATCAAGGAGGACACCCAATGGGCCAAAGACCGGATGAGCTGAGGCCGCGCGAAATCGTGGTCCGCTTGCCGCCAAGAGAAAACGACGGGTACGCGCCGTCGACCGATCTCGAGCCGCAAGACGAGGTGACGATAGCGCGCGAGGAAATCCAGCAGACACGCGCCGATATGACCGGCACAATCGAGGCGATTCAGGACAAGCTGGACCCAGACGCCCTGGCCGAGCACGCCAAAGAAACCGCGCACGATGTCACGGACTACGCCATTCGTGAGGCGAAAGAAGCGGCACGTGAAATCACCGAGCACGCCATCTCGCAAGCCAGGGAGGTTGTCCAGGATGTCACGGGACAGGCCAAGCTGGCGTTGCGGCAGGCCACCATTGGAAAGGTAGAACACATGGCACGAAATGCGACTGACAGCGCCACTGGATGGCGCGACAGTGTGGTTGAAACAGTCAAGGCCAATCCCATGCCCGCTGCATTGGTGGGTCTCGGATTGGGTTGGATGCTCCTCAATCGACCGAGCTCGAGCTCGAGCTCACTTAGCAGCGCTCGTTCTGCAACAGACGGGGCAGGCATGTCGAGCGGATCTGGCGCTGCGATGCCGCGGCAGATCGTGGGTCAGGTGCAAGATAGTGCCGGCCAGGTTGTAGATCGCGTCCAGGACAGCGGTGGTCAGGTGATCGATCAAATCGAGGAAGCGAGCGCACAGGTGCTCGACCAGGTCCAGGAGCAAGCGACCAACGCGCAAACGTTTTTGCAGCGTCAACTCCATGACAATCCGATGCTGGTGGGAGCGGTCGCCATCGCAGTTGGTGGCGTGCTCGCCGGAACGGTCAGGTCCACACCGGGCGAAGACCAATACCTCGGCGAGGCGCGCGACCGGCTGGTCGGATCGGCCAGAGACCTTACGCAGGACACCATGCACAAGGTTGGTCGGGTGATGGAAGACGTGCAGCATGCGGCAACGGACGCCGTGCGCGAGGAGTCGGCGAGAACTTAACGGCGTTCAGGGCACGCGGGCTGCTTGCAGCTATGTGAGCGGGCTGAGCACAGTTCTTGCGTGCCGCATTGGAAGGAGGTATTTGAGATGGTCAAAAAGGGTCAGCTCGAGGTCAGCAAGATGGATTCGCCACGTCAGGGCGAGCCGCGCGATGAGGATGGACCGACGCCAGAAGGCATGCGCGGCCACAGCAGCGGCGCACATGGCACCGCCAGTACGAAGCGTCAGTCCGGCTCGCAAAGTCAGCGTCGTGGCAGCGGCGGAAAGCAGTAACTCGAGTGGCCGAGCACAAGACAAAACCGAGCGACCACCAGGCTGAAAGCGCATCGGGTCAGCAAGGCAGCGGCCGCCAGCACCCGAGCGGGACGGGGCCCGCGTATAAGGCGCCGAAGGAGCGCGGGGCTGCGGGTGGTCAGCCTGGCGGAAAGAAAGATCGGCATCAAGGCAGCTGAAGCGGCCGTCCAGCCAACGGTTGTGGGTCAGGGTGTCGAACCAGCCACCCACGAGCGGGGGTAGATAAGTGGCCGAGAGGTTGGCCCGAGGCCGTCTCGTCCGCCCCCGTGGCTCTCGCGGCCGGTCGGCCAGGTCGCGGTTTGGTTCTGATCGCTACTGGCCGGCCAGATGTTTGAGGGCGTCGAAAACCAGGGGTGAAGCGAGCAGCGCAATAGCCGCGAACGGGGCGACGATTGCGAGGAGCAATGTCGATTTGCTGGGCGCGACGCGCGTCGCGTCGACCTGCTGCGAGAGCGATTCATGCATCCCCTGGTGTATCGGCCCGGTAGTACCTCCGGCCTAGAGGCGGCCTAGAGGTTTTGGCCAGACTTCCCCAGGGCAGGGGCGTCCGGGTGACCCGCCTGGGGGGTCCCCTGCCGGCCCTGCTTTACGTTGGGCCAAGCCGGCGATCAGTGATTGCCGGGAACGTCAGGTGCCGGGTTTCAGGTAGACCGCTGCCAGGGGTGGCAGCGTGAGACACAGACTGTGCGGCTGCCCGGCCCACGGCTCGTCCAGCGCCCAGACCTGGCCGCTGTTCCCAACATTACTTCCGCCATAGAGCGACGAGTCGGTGTTGAACACCTCTTTCCACGGCCCGCCCGTGGGCACTCCGACTCGGTACTCATAACGCGGGACGGGCGTGAAGTTGCTGACGACGACCAGACAGTCGGCTGGATCCTGCGCCTTGCGCAGGAAGCCGAAGACGCTGTTCTCGTTGTCGTGCGACTCGAGCCAATCGAATCCTCGCCAATCGAAGTCGACTTCGTACAGCGCGGGCTGACCGCGATAGACGCGATGGAGGTCAGCGACGCAGCGTTGCAGGCCACTCTGAAGTGGGAAACGTAGCAGGTGCCAGTCGATCGAGTGTGCCTCCGTCCATTCGTCGCCCATGCCGAAGTCCATGCCCTGGAACAACAGCTTCTTGCCCGGGTGGCCGAACATGTATGCGAACAACAACCGCAACGTCGCGAATTTCTGCCACGCATCACCTGGAATCTTGTTCAGCAAACTGCCTTTGCCATGCACGACTTCGTCATGCGAGAACGGCAGCACAAAGTTCTCCTGGAAGGCGTACAGCAACGAGAAGGTCAACTCGTTGTGGTGCCAGCGTCGATGGATCGGCTCCTGTGAGATGTACGACAGCGTGTCGTGCATCCAGCCCATGTTCCACTTGAGGCTGAAGCCAAGCCCACCCATGTACGGCGGCCTCGTCACCTGTGGCCATGCAGTCGACTCTTCGGCGACGGTGAGCACGCCAGGGCACTCGGTGTGGACGACTTCGTTCATGCGCTGCAAAAACGAGATTGCCTCCAGGTTCTCACGCCCACCGAACTGGTTCGGAATCCACTGGCCCGCCTCGCGTGAGTAGTCGAGGTACAGCATCGAAGCGACCGCATCAACCCGCAGACCGTCGATGTGATATTGCTCGACCCAAAACACGGCATTGGAGATCAGGAAGCTGCGCACTTCGTGGCGGCCGTAGTTGAAGATCTTGGTGCCCCAGTCCGGGTGCTCGCCCTGACGCGGGTCGGCATGCTCGTACAGGGCGCTCCCATCGAAGCTGGCCAGGCCGTGCGGATCGCGCGGAAAGTGCGCCGGCACCCAGTCGAGGAGGACACCAATGTCAGCCTGGTGCAGGATGTCCACGAACTCTTTGAAGTCGTCGGGCGTGCCGAAGCGACTCGTCGGTGCGTAGTACCCGACGGTCTGGTAGCCCCAGGACAGGTCGAACGGGTGCTCGCTGATAGGCAGCAGCTCGACATGCGTATAGCCCATCTGCTGGCAGTACTCAGCCAGGTCGTGGGCCAGGTCTTTGTAGGTCAAAAATCCCTGCGTCTCTGGAACGCGCTTCCACGAGCCGAGATGGACCTCGTAAATGCTGATCGGCGATTGCAACGACTGCCGCTCGGTGCGCCGGCCGAGCCACTCCTCGTCGCGCCAGGCATACTGCTTGAGATCCCAGATGATCGAAGCCGTGCTTGGTCGTAGCTCGGCCGCAAAGCCATACGGGTCGGCTTTGTCGATGCGCTTGGCCGAAAACTTGGGTTTGATGCTGTACTTGTAATGTGCGCCCTGGCCCACACCCGCGACAAACCCTTCCCAGATACCGGACGAGCCTCGTTCGCGCAGCGGGTGCTTGGTCGGATCCCAGGTGTTGAAATCACCGATCACGCTGACGGCGTCTGCATTGGGCGCCCAGACAGCAAACGCGACGCCTCTTTGACCATTGACCGTGGCCACGTGCGCCCCGAGCTTGTCGTACATGCGCGCGTGCGTTCCCTCGTTGAAGAGGTAAACATCGAAATCCGACAGCAGGCTGTGCCCGGTGTCAGCGGTGGCTTCTGTGGCCTGCAGCATTGTTATCCTCAGAGTGTTGTCGTGGCACGCTCCGTGCCGCGACCGAGTACGAGGCTTACCTGATGGAATCGAGTCCCTCGAACGGCAGCGGCGCTCGAGCGCGCTCCAAAAAAGCTAACACGAGCCAGCGCCAGACGCCGTCACAGACCAACGGTACGGCCAGGCCGAACGGGGCGCCAGTACCGCCCCGAACACGCGCTCGCCCGGCCATCAGGGCGGCACATGCCGGCGTGTCGGCTTTGCCGCCGTTCGAAACGTACCCGGCGATCGCCATCGAGGCGGTTCAGCCCGAGCTCGACGGTGGCCATTGGCCGATCAAGCGGGTCGTCGGCGACACGGTTGAGGTTTCGGCCGACATCTTTAAGGAGGGCCATGACCTGCTCCAGGCGCGGGTCATCTACCACCCCCTGGGGACCAGCGAGTGGCAGGAAGCGCCGATGCGCGTGCTGGAGAACGATCGCTGGACGGGCAGCTTCACGGTCGATCAGAACACCCGCTACACCTATACGGTTCTGGCATTCACGGACGTGTACGGCTCATGGCGAGCCGATCTGCAAAAACGCCTGGCGGCGGCGCAGGACGTCTCGTCAGAGCTCCTCGAAGGTCTGCGCCTGGTAGAGGCAGCGATCGCACGCTGTACGGACCCCGACGATCGCGGCAGGCTGAACGGCTACGTCGAACGCTGGCGCAGCGGTCAGAACGCAGGGCCGATCGGCCAACGCGAGGCGGCCGAGTTGGCGATTTCAGCCGAATTGGGCGAGCTGATGGACCGCTGCCCCGATCGCGCCGATGCGACGCGCTACCGGCACGAGCTGACGATGATCGTCGACCGCGTCAGGGCCCGTTTCGCGGCATGGTATGAGATCTTTCCTCGCTCCCAGGGCACCGACCCGACGCGCAGTGCGACGTTCCGCGAAGCCGAACAGCGGATTCCGTCGATCGCCGCGATGGGTTTCGACACCCTGTACATGACACCTATCCACCCCATCGGGACGGCGAAACGGAAAGGTCCCAACAACACGCTGGTTGCCGGGCCGAATGATCCGGGCAGCCCCTACGCTATCGGCTCACCCGCCGGTGGCCATGACGCCATCGCTCCGGAGCTCGGTACGGTCGACGACTTCCTCCACTTTCAGGACGTCGCCCGACAACACGGTCTGGAGCTGGTGATGGATTTCGCGATCCAGGTGTCGCCCGACCATCCCTGGGTTGAGGAACACCCGGAGTGGTTCTATCATCGTCCGGACGGCAGCATTAAATACGCTGAGAATCCGCCGAAGAAATACGAAGACATCTATCCGCTCAATTTCAGGTCGGCGGATTGGAAGAATGTCTGGGCGGCGTTCCGCGACGTGATTCTGTTGTGGGCCGAACGCGGAGTACGTGTGTTCCGTGTCGATAATCCACACACCAAGCCGCTGGCTTTCTGGGAGTGGTGCATCCGCGAAGTCCAGGCTATGTATCCCGACGCCATCTTTCTGGCGGAGGCATTCACCCGGCCCAAGATGATGAAAGAGCTGGCAAAGCTCGGGTTCACCCAGAGCTATACCTATTTCACGTGGCGAAACGCGAAATGGGAGCTGGAAGAATATCTCACCGAGCTCACCCAGACCGACATGCGTGAGTATTTCCGGGGAAACTTCTTCGCCAACACGCCAGACATTCTGCCGCACATTTTGCAGCTCGGTGGCCGGCCAGCGTTCCGCATGCGGCTGGTCCTGGCGGCGACACTGTCGTCCGTATATGGCATCTATAGCGGCTTCGAGCTGGCCGAAAATCGCCAACGCGGCGAACTGGGTGCGACGGAATACTATCTCGACTCCGAAATGTACCAGCACAAAGTCTGGGACTGGGATCGACCTGGCAATATCATCGGCGACGTCACCCGCATCAACCGCATCCGTCAAGAAAATGCGGCGCTGCAGGAGTACGACAACCTGCGGTTTCACGGCGCCGACAACGATCAAGTACTCGTGTACTCCAAAGCAGCTGCAGCTAGCGGCAACATCATCCTGTGTGTCGTGAATCTCGATCCGTTCTGGCCACAAGCGGCGTGGCTCGATGTGGACAGCGAGCAGTGGGGCATCCCCGCGGACCAGCCGTTTGTCGTCCACGACCTGCTGACGGACGAGCGATTCACCTGGCGCGGCCGCTACAACTGGGTGCGGCTGGATCCGCATCAGCAGCCAGCTCACGTCTTCCGCGTCGAGGTGCCGCACTACTAACAGTGGGCTTGACAGACGAGCTTCAGAGCGCGCGCTGGTTCGGAGGGAAAAGCCGTCACATCGCTCACACGCGGATCGTGGATCGGGCCTGCTGGGTGGACAGGACGGCGCTGTCCCTCGTCGAAGTTACGTACACCGCCGGTCCGCCAGAAACGTATGTGCTCGCGGAGAGCCTCGACGATCCAGCGATAAGCCGCGCAATTCTCGATCGGTTCGTCGGCTACTCCGTCGCCACCGAATCGGGCGGCCGAGTTGACTTTCGCCCAACTTAC
>DASYKL010000245.1:0-2978 GCA_035995405.1 Chloroflexota bacterium | reverse complement strand
ATCTCGGCAGGCACGCCGACCGCGGGCGGCCAATACCAGATCACGGCGAGCGCGACGAACGTAAGCACTGGCACCTCGGCCACCGTCACGGTCCGCGCGCCAGCGATTTCCTCAATTCGGGTTGGAGCTCTCGCAGTTGGCACGCATCGCGTCGACACAAGCATCAACCTGGACTCCCCAGCGCCTGCTGGCGGCCTCCGGGTAAACCTGATCAGCTCAGACCCGAACAAGGTGCAAGTGCCTGCCACGACGACCGTTCCGGCGGGGCAGAGCAGTCTGTCAAGCGCGTTCACCATCACAGGTGTTGGCACAACCTTCGATGGCACCGGCCGCGACCAACCGATATCCCTCACCGCCAGTGTCAGTGACGGCAGTTGGGCTTCCGCAAGTACCCCCGTTAGCGTCCAAGCGTCACTGTCGCTGATCGTCCAGAACGTGCAGACCACGCGGACCACGCAGTCGCCAGCCAACACAACAATCTGGGCTGACCTGCGGTGCACCAATGGCGGCGACTGCGGCCAGCTGAACGCACCACTGACCGTCACCTTCAGCGCCATCGACCCGACCAACGGTGGCCTGTCGTCGATCGTCAAGCTGAGCTCACCCACAGCGGGGCCAGTGGCCTCGCTCGACATCGTCATGGCAACCGATACCGCCACCACGTACAACTCGCCATTCATCTCGGCCGGCACCCCCAGCGCGACCGGCCAATACCAGATCAGGGCCTCAGCCAACGCCGTGGGATCGGGTATATCGAGCACGGTCTCCGTAAGCCAGCCAGCCATCACTGGCATCAGCATCGGCACTCTGGCGCCAGGTACCCATCGTGTGGATTCGAGCATCAATCTGGATTCGCCCGCCCCAGCCGGTGGCCTGGTGGTCACCCTCGTTAGCTCAGACCCGAACAAGGTGCAGGTGCCTGCCACGACGACCATTCCGGCCGGGCAGAGCAGTTTGGCCGGTGCGTTCACGATAACGGGGTTGGCTACGACCATCGACGGAACGGGACGCGATCACCCGGTGACGATCACGGCTAGCGTGAGTGACGGAAGCTGGATTTCCAAGACAGCTCCGGCAAGCGTGCAGCAGTCACTCGTGTTGTTGGTCCAGAATGTAGCCACCAGTCGCACGCTCTCTTCGGCGCCTAACACGTCGATCTGGGTGGACCTGCGGTGCGCGGCAAGTAATGGAGATTGCGGACTGCTGAACGCGGACCTGTCGATTACTATGGCAGCAATTAACCCCAGCACCGGCGCTGCATCGACGATTGTCTCGCTCAGCACACCAAACGGGCCGGCCACGACATCGCTCACGCTGACGATGGCCGCCAATACCAACTCCACGTACAATGCGCCATTCGTCACTGCCGGTACGCCGACGAACACCGGCACCTACCAGATCACTGCCACGGCAACCGGCGTGAATAGCGGCGCGTCAGGCGTTGTAACCGTCACGCCGTGAGAGTTTCGCGGCGTGCGCTGCGGCGCAACGCGATCACGTTTCTCCTGGTGCTTGTCGCGGCTGGCATAGCCTGCATGATCCAAGCCCACGAATCGGAGTCTGTTTACCAGGCGGGGCCCCTACACGCTTTCGAATCGACCGCCCAGGATACGGTGCTGCGCACCCGCAATCCGGAGCGCTATGGCACCAGTGTCGGTCGCAGCCCACGCCAGCTGATTACCGTTGTTGCAATTGACGAGCGGAGTCTGGCTGAGCTCGGGCTGTTCCGCAGTTGGCCGCGCAGCTATTACGCCCAGGTCGTGGACCAGCTGCTGATCGCTGCGCCGCGGGTAATCGTTCTCGACATCGGCTTTTTCGAGCCCGCTGCCGACGACGGGCAGCTTGCAGCAGCTATCGAGCGCGCACGGTCCAGACGGCCGGTGACGACGATCGGGCTAGCGGCCGCTGGCGGAGGAGATGGTGTCCGCACAGCTGACGGAGCGATCGCCTTCAGGGATGGCCTGGCACCCGTGCCAGGCCTGGGGGCGGCCGAGGTCGGGGCGACCAACGTCATGCCTGACGATCGAGGCGTCGTTCGCTCGATGCCGCTGCTGGTTGATCTCGGCCAAACGCAGCGACCAACGCTCGGGCTGCTGGCGGCGGCCAGCTATCTCCGCCGCCCAACGTTCGTCGACGAACGGCCAGACCCTGAGACGTTGATCATGGCCGGCCGACGAATTCCCGTCGACGCCTTCAGCACGGTACGCATCAGCTACTTCGGACCACCGTCCAGCCCCGGGGATCCGAGCTCTACCTTCCGGACAGTGTCATTCGTTGATGTTCTGCGGGGCCAGGTGGATCCTGCTACATGGCGCGACGGGATTACCTTCATTGGCCTGCTCGGTGCGGCTGGATTCGCGGACGACTACTGGACACCCGTAAGCGATCAGGGCCACAAAATGAGCGGCGTCGAAATCCATGCGAATGTCGCCGCCACACTGATCTCGACGCAATTTCTGCGCGAGGCCACACCGCCCACCCAGTTCGCGCTGATCGCGGCGCTCGCGCTCGTCGTTGGTGCACTCGCCGCCAACCTCGGCGTTTTGAGCGCGTGCGTCGCTGGCGTGGTTATTGTCGCTCTCTATATCCTGGCCAACCTGGTGGTCCTGGACCAGAGCGGCCTCCAGCTCGCACTGGCCACACCGGTCCTCGGTGCCGTCCTGACGTTCGTCGGCACGATTGCGTATCGTGTCGCGATCGAACAACGGCATGCTCGCGCGTTGCAAAGCGCACTGGCATCTGTTATTCCGCCTGGCGTCGCACTGTCGATCGCGCGAGATCCCGACCGCGTCCGCATTGGCGGTGAACGCCGCGTGCTGACCGTGCTTTTCACAGATTTGCAAGGCTTCACGACCTTTTCGGAAAGCGTCGAGCCGGAGCTGCTGAGTCGGGTGATTACCGAATACCTGGACGCGATGACGACAGTGGTCTTCGAACACGGCGGCACCGTAGACAAGTTCGTCGGGGACGCCGTCATG
>DASYKL010000244.1:0-3988 GCA_035995405.1 Chloroflexota bacterium | reverse complement strand
GGCGATGACCGCGCTGTCCCGCTCGCCGCTCTACCCCCGCATGCTGCTGGCCGACGGAGACTGGCTGTTCTCGCTGGTGATCGTTGCGCCGCTTGTCGCGCTCTTTACAGCGAGCCTGGCGGCCCTGATTTCGACGCGTGTCAGCGGCTACCGCGTGGCCTATCAGTTGAATGGGCTCATCGCCCTGCCGGTTGTGCTCGTGCTGATCCCGGCGACAGCGTTCCTGTTTCTGTTCACCGCTTTCGCTCTGATGGAGGTAGCGGTGCTGTTTGCCATACTCGACGCGGCCATCATTTTCTGGGCCAGCCGATTGTTCGATCGCGAGCGTCTCCTCAGCCGCCGCTGAGGTGGCACAATCTGCGACGCATGTCAGCCGTACAAGCCCGGACCCGCTTTCGAGCCGACCAGGTCGGCAGTTTTCTTCGACCAGCCGAGTTGAAGCAGGCGCACGCCGACCACGCTCAAGGGCGCCTGCCGCTGCCAGCACTGCGCGAGCTGGAAGACCGCGCGATCCTCGATGTGATCGAATTACAGAAGCAGGTTGGGATCACCATCTTCAGCGACGGTGAGTTTCGT
The DNA here is from genome assembly GCA_035995405.1 of Chloroflexota bacterium. Taxonomy (GTDB): domain Bacteria; phylum Chloroflexota; class UBA6077; order UBA6077; family CF-72; genus CF-72. Next base: position 3,412 of record DASYKL010000244.1, on the reverse strand, counting down.
CGCTCCAGCTGGTCCGGTGATTTCGCCGAATCGGTGGAGGGTTTTGGTGCAGGCGCGCCAGCGGTCAGCGTCTTCAACACGTCGGCTGGGAACGCGCCGCAGGAACGGCCCGCGGGTCAGGGTCGCGTCATTACCGCCAAGCTCAAGCAGAAACGTCGCCTGACGGCCGACGAGGCGGGCTTTTTGCACCAGCACGCACCGGGTCCATTCAAAATGACCATGCCGGCGGCTTCGTACGTCCTGGCGCGCGGCTACAACCCGAGCATCACCAACGCCGTGTACGGCAATCGCGCGGCCGCGCTGGCCGACGTCGCGGCGATCATCCAGGCTGAAGTACGGGCACTCGTCGATGAGGGCGTGCCTTACATCCAGCTCGATAATCCGCATTATCCGGACTACCTTGTCGATCAGCGCAACGCCGAATGGCGCGCGCTGGGCGTCGATCCGCAGCAAGCCCTGGCCGAAGACATCGAAGCTGACAATCGGACGCTATCAGGAGTCGATCGCTCGAACGTGTTGCTGGCCATGCATTTGTGTCGCGGCAATGGCGGCCGAGGACAGGATCAGCCAGCGGGTTGGCATACGTCCGGTGGGTACGACGCCATCGCCGAGCAGGTCTTCAGCAATCTCGAGGTGGACCGGTTTCTGCTGGAATACGACAGCGAGCGAGCCGGTGGATTCGAGCCGTTGCGCTTCATGCCCAAGGGTAAGACGGTGGTGCTCGGCCTGGTCACCACCAAGTCGGGCGAGCTCGAAGCGCAGGACATCTTGTTGCGCCGGATCGAAGAAGCGTCGAAATACGTGGCCATGGAAGACCTGGCACTCAGTCCGCAATGCGGCTTCGCGTCGACGATGGCGGGCAACCCGCTCACTGTTGACGAGGAGCGCCGGAAGCTGGAGCTGGTGGTCGATACGGCTCGCAAGGTGTGGGGCTAGCGCCGCCCGATTGATCGCCGAGCGTCCGTCGCCGGCGCATCGGCCGCTCGGCCAGAAACAGTGAGGCGAGCAGCCCAAGCGCCACGAACGCCGCGCTTGCCAGGAACACCCAGTGCAGGGCGTCGGTGAGCGGCTGGCGCAGCTCTGCCAGATCGGCAAGCTGCGTTCGCGGTCCGAGCTGCAGCAGGAGAATACTGCCGAGAACGGCGCTGCCCAGTGTTCCACCCATGGCCCGGCTGAACTGGGCAAACGCCGTCACAACACCCATCTGTGAGAGCGGCGCTGCGTTCTGCGAGGCTAGATTGAGCGTGCCTACCAGGCAGCCAGACCCAAGACCGAGCACCACCATCGTCACGATCAGGAAAGGAAACGAGGTGCTCGAGGTACTGCTCGCGAGCATGAGAAAGCCGGCTGTGCTGATGGCGAAGCCGGCCAGGATGAACGCTCTATAGCGACCGAATTGAGCGATCGCCAGGCCCGCGCCGATGTTGGTGATCAGCATCGCGGCGACCATCGGCGCCAGTAAGCCGCCGCTGAGCATCGCGCTCTGACCCAGCACGCCCTGGACGAACAGCGGGATGAACAATGCCGCACCGAACATGGACATCTGGTGCAACAGCGAACCGAGGCTGGTCAAGGCGATGACGTTGTCGCGGAACAGGCCGAGCGGCACGACCGGGTCGACGGCGCGCGCCTCGATCGCGATGAAGAGGGCGAGGACGATAGCGGCGGCCGCCAGAGTCCCCAGCAGCGGGGGCGAATCCCAGGCAAACTCGTGACCGCCCCAACCCAGCGCCAGGAGGAGGAGAACCGTCGCCAGAGTGATCGTCACGGCGCCCCAGACGTCGATAGGCAATCGCTGGTCCGCGGCGTGGCGGATCGCGGGAAACGCCCGCCACAATGCGATGAGCGCCAGCACCCCGAACGGCAGGTTGGCGTAGAACACGGCGCGCCAGGTAAACGCGTCCGTCAAAAAACCTCCGACGACTGGTCCGAGTACGTTCGCCGCGCTGAACGTGGCGGTGATCAGGCCACTCATACGGGCCCGAGCGACGGGCGTGAGAAGCTCGCCGAGGGAAGAGAAGATCGACGCCAACAAAACGCCCGCGCCGATGCCCTGCAGCGTGCGCAAACCGATGAGCTGCGGCATGTCCTGCGCCAGGCCGCACAGGGCAGTAATGATGAGAAAGTAGATGACTCCGCCGACAAGCAGCAGCCGCCGTCCGTAGCGGTCACCCAGTTTGCCGGCGACAGGTACGACGGCCGTACTGCTGAGCAGATAGCCGGTTGTCACCCAGGCGTAGAGATCGAAGCCATGCAGCTCGGTAGCGATGCGCGGCAGGGCAGTGTTGACGATCGACGCGTCGATGGCGGCCAGGAACAGGCAGATCAGCAAGCCGCCCACGGCCAGAGCGAGCTGGCGCGGCGTCATGTCCTCGGATGGGAAGCGGTGGATGCTCGCGGTTGAAGGGTGGATCAAACCGTGCTTGGTACCGCACTGAGCTGAGAGACGATGCCGCGCAGGAACCGGTCGGCGGCGAAGTCGTCAAAGGCGCGCCGATCGAACATCAGCGACAGCAGGCACTGGTGGCCCGGGCGAATGCCGCCGCCACTGGTCGGCAATGGCCGCCGCTCGACGAGGCCAGGCGCCAGGATCCCCAGTTGACCAACGGGAATGATCGGCGACGCGGTGAGATTGCCGAAGGAGCCGACGTTGGTCACGGTCATCAGGGCGCCCTGAGCGGCGTCCGGCGCGAGTTGTCCGCTGCGCGCTTTTGCAGCGAGCTGATGGATGCGTCGAGCGATCTCAGCAAGAGAGAGTGAGGCGGCGTCGCGGAGGACGGGGACGATCAGGCCCCCGCGTTCAAGGGCTACGGCGACGCCGATATTCACTGCCGCGCCGTCGGTCCTGTCCATGAGCGCGTGGGCCAGCGCCCGGACAAAGAAGACCGTAAAAGTAAGGCTGGCGCCTTCGTTACGAGCAAACGCGTCCTTGTTGGCGTCGCGCCAAACGCTCAGTGCCGAGAGGTCAGCGGCCATGACGGTCTGCCCATGCGGAATAGTGGCGTATGCCCGCGTCATGTGGTCAGCGATAGCCCGTCGCATCGGCGTCAAAGGCGTCAAAGGTGTCTGCCGCGGTTTCGGCTCCGCTTGCGGCGCGGTCGTTACCGCCGGCGGTCTGGTCGTGGCGGCGAGGTGCACCAGCACATCCTGTTTGGTAAGGCGTGCGGTCAGGCGCGGGCCATGAACGGCGATGTCGCCCGCTGCGAGGCCATGTTCTGCCAGGAGCCGCGCTGCAACGGGCGTCGGCTTCGGCGATGGCGGACCGGCAGGTGCAGCGGAGGCAGCGGAGGCACCCGCGGGAGTCGCCAGTGGCTCGGCTCTGGGCGCCGGCTCCGTGGCGCTGGGGGTGCCGATTCGCGCTATTGGCGTCTCGACGGCTACGGTTTGGCCTTCCGCGACGAGAACTTCTAGC
>DASYKL010000243.1:0-2705 GCA_035995405.1 Chloroflexota bacterium | reverse complement strand
GCCGACACGCATGATGGTGCCGTTGGCGATGGCGTACTCCGACGTATCAAAATTCACCGTAGACGTTGCCGGCACGCTCTGACCGTTCGGGTAGACGCTCAGCCAGCCTTTTGTGCCATACCCAACAGCCGTAACGTTGAGCACTACCGCCGCGGCATCAGCAGGAACACCTGCCACGCCAGCGACGGTGAAGCAGCGTGACTGCCCGGTGCCGATAGCCCCGCCCGTTGACCGCGTATCAACAACCCGCTGTGGCGCCGCCAGCATTGGCATCTGCACCAATGCAGCCGTCGACAGATAGCCCGTTGCATCCAGGATGACCTGCGAGTTGCCCGGCGCCGAGTTGATGGTCCCAACGTTGACGCACACCTGCCCGCCGATACCGAGCTTCATGATGGTCCCGTTCGCCATCGCGTATTCAGACGTGTCGAAGTTCACGGTCGAAGTGCCTGGGACTGCCTGGCCATTGGGATAGACGCTCAACCAGCCCTGCGTCCCATACCCCACCGCCGTCACGTTCAACACGACAGCCGCCGCGTCACTCGGAATGCCTGCCAGTCCAGCCACGGGAAAGCATCGCGTCTGGCCGGTCCCAATCGCCCCGCCAGAGGACCGAGAATCAGCGATCCGCTGCGGCGAAGGCAGTGACTGGATCAACCCTGAGGTCGGCAGACTGACGGGCGGAGTGACCGCTGCCGCCGCATTGATGCGCCCGTAGGCCCATAATGAACCGGTGCCTCCGACTCGATCCGCGGTCTCGAGCAGTCGATTTACGACAGCCTGATTGCTGCTGCCATAGGCGCTCGCCCATACCAGTGCCGCCACGCCGCTCACCAGCGGCGCCGCCATCGACGTGCCCGCCTTTTCGACGTAGTAGCCGTCGTAACTTGTCGACAGGATCTGATGGCCGAGCGCGTTGAAGCCACCGGGTGCTGCTACCTGCACCCATGTTCCATACGTTGAAAAAGAGGAAATCGCATCGTTTGAGTCGGTGCTTGCTACGGCGATTACATGCTGGCAACTGGCGGGCCTGGTCACGCTGGAATTCGAGTTGTTCCCGGCGGACGCCACGATGATGACGTTGCGCGCCCAGGCGTAATCAATTGCGTCCTGGTAGGCGGCCGGGCACGTCCCCACACTGCCAAAACTCATACTGATGACGTTGGCGCCATTGTCGGCGGCCCAGCGAATCCCGGCCATCGCCGCGGAGCTCGCAATTGAGCCGTTCGACTCGCCCACTTTCACGTTCAACAAACGCGTCAGGTAGCCCGCTCCGGAGACACCGATACTGTTGTTCGTCAGCGCCGAGACAATTCCCGCGACATGAGTCCCATGGCCCTCAAAGTCGTCCGCGTTTGGCTCGGTGGTGAAGTTGACGCGGGCAGCGACTTTGCCGCGCAAGTCCGGGTGCCCAGGACCACCGTCTGGGGACGGATACGTCGACGCCTCATCGTAAATGCCCGTATCCAGCACAGCAACAAATCGGCTTGCTGAGCCATGCGTCACGTTCCAGGCTTGCGGCGCTTGCACATTGTTCAAGCCCCACTGTTGTCCGAAGTACTGATCGTTCGGGACTTCGTACACGTGCTGGATCGTGTCCGCTTCGGCATAGCGCACCCGCGGATCGGCCTGATAGGCGTGAATAGCCTGCTCGAGTGACGTCGCGCCAGAAATATCGACGATCTGCGCCGCGCCGGTGGTCGCTACGACCCTGGCGGCGCCAGCTCCGTGCGCACTCGCCTGCTGGTGCACATCCGCAAAAGCCTGTAGCTGCACGGTCGGCTTGAGCCCGACTATCAGCCGGTCCGCCACCACCTCTGCCCCGCTGGCGGTGCGGGTCGTCTTCAGGGGATAGAATTGCGACGTCTGGTTGCCGCGGCGCACGGTGACTGGCTTGTCTTGATGCGGCAGCGCACTCGCCGTAGCCGCCGCGGCGCTGGAACCCGCCACGGCGCCGGGCGCCGTTTGGGCCGAAGCAGACAATGGCGTCGCGGCGACGATCGCACTGATCACGAACGTGACCAGCCGAGACGATCGCAGACCCGTTCTCATTATCGAAGACATGAACGCCATCTACCGTTGCTCCCTGCCAAGTCGCGTTACTTACTTTCGAGTCAAACGCGGCGCTACACCCGTGACCCACCAGCCAGAGGGCGGCTCGAACCGAGCGACCGCGCGTTATGCGCCGCCTAGAGTAGCGCCCCGTTGCCCCAACGTGAAGCTGAGAAGTGCCCGGCGTGGTTACGTTTTCCTGACCAAATCGACCGTCCTAGCGTGGCGCATCTGGCGCAGATGATGCGCGCTGGTCGCGTATTCTCGTCGTCAGCGTGCGACATCGTAACGACTGGACCTGGTCGGTCCTGCTGATCGTCGCTGGCGCGCTGCTCTTCTTGCTGGCTGCTGGACGGATCGTGGTTGGCTTGCGGGCCATAGTCGAGCTGCAGCAGCTCGACTACGGCGAGCCGATTGTCTATGGCATCGCCGCGCGGCTTGTTGCCGGGCAGCCGTTGTACCAGCCACTGGACCACGCGCCGTTCACCGTGGCGGCCTACACGCCGCTGTATTACGCCCTGGCGGCGGCCGGCCAGGGCGTGCTGGGATCAGGGTTTGGACCAGGCCGCGCACTCTCATTCCTCAGCGGACTCGTGGCCAGTGCGGCTGTCGGCTGGCTGGTCGCCAGACAGAGCAGCTCACGATGGGCGGGG
>DASYKL010000242.1:0-3717 GCA_035995405.1 Chloroflexota bacterium | reverse complement strand
CGCGGCGCGTTTCGGGGCGGTGCTGGCGCCGGGATATGGCGGGCAGAGCACGCAGGCAATCCTGGTGGCACTGGCCAGGCGGCTGGACGAAGCAGGCATCGCCTCGCGGCCGATTTCGTTTTCGCGGGCGCGGCCCAGCGGAGACTACGGTGCCGAAATGGAGGACGTCGCGCGCGCACGCGACGTCTTGCTCGCGGAAGGCGTGCAGCGGGTGGCGCTGGTGGGGCGGTCGTTTGGCGGACGCATGTGCACGCGCCTGGCAGTCGTCGAGCCACCGGCGGCACTGGTCGTTTTAGGGCATCCGATCTCGCCGCCGAATCGGCCGCGGCCAGACGACGAAGCAGCTTTACTCGCCGTGCAGTGTCCGACGTTGATCGTCCAGGGCGAACGTGATGCGCTGGGCCCACTGGACGTGTTGCAGCGCATCGCGGCGGCCAATCGGGCCATCGAGTTGTACGTCCTGAGCGGGGTTGGACATCAGTTTGGCCCGCGGCAGGCGGATGGGCTCGACTACGCGGCTACGTGGCTGCGCCGCGTGGCAAGAGGGCTAGAACGATCACCGTGACGATGGAAGTGAGCAGGAAGAGCCAGAAGACGGGCGCTAGCGCGGTCTCCAGCGGAGCGCCGGTGTGCAGCGAGGCGGCGAACAACGCGCCAGCCAGGGCGACACCGATCGCCCCGCCGAGGGTTGTCGCGAACTGATTCAGGCCGGTAACGACGCCGCGTTCGGTCCAGCCGACGGTGTTTTGCATAGCCAGCAGGGCGACGGGTGAGACGAAGCCGAAGCCAGCGCCCAGGGTGACCTGAATGGCGGCGGCGGCGGCGAGGCTGGTACCCGGTTGGACCAGACGCCAGGCGAAGAAGCCAACCACGAGGAGCAGCGCGCCAAGCAGCCCGCAGGTTCGAAAGCCCCACCGTCCGAGGAGACGGCCGCAGATGTTGGCGGCGATGGGCCAGCCGAGCGACATCGAGGACAAGGTCAGGCCGGCGGCTGTGGGCGATGCGCCGAGGACACCCTGGAGCATCTGGGGGACGAAGGACTCAGCCCCGAACAGGACCACGCCAACCAGGAGGCAGGACAGGCTGCCGATGGTGATGGCGCGGTTGGCGAACAGGTGCGGCGAGATCAGTGGGTCGGTCGTGCGGCGCTCGTGGACGACGAAGAGGACGGCCAGCATGAGGCCGAGGGCGACCAGGGCGATTGGGCTGCCGACGCCCTGCAGGCCGAGGAGGATGGCGGCAGCCGCGGCGCCGAGCAGAAGCATCCCGAGGACGTCGAAGCGTCGGGGACCAGGGGTGAGCTGTTCGTGGAGGAACGCGGCCATCAGCGCCATGGATAGGGCGGCGAGGGGCAGCTGGACGAGGAAGGCCCAGCGCCAGCTGAGCTGCTCCGTGAGAAAGCCGCCGACAGCTGGGCCGATGACCGCCGAGACACCCCACACGGCGGCGAGGAGGCCGAGCAGGCGGGCGCGTGGCTGCAGGTCGAAGGCGTCTCCGACGATTGTCAGTGTGATGGGATACAGGCCACCGCCGCCGAAGCCCTGCAGCAGTCGGAAGGCGATCAACTGGGGCATGGTCTGGGCCGCCCCACAGAGGGCTGAGCCGACCAGAAAGATGCCGCTGGCGATGAGGAACATGCGTTTGCGGCCGTAGAGGTCGGCCAGTTTGCCGTAGACGGGAACGGCGACCGTGCTGCTCAGGAGGTAGGCACTGAAGGCCCAGGCGTAGAGCTCGAGCCCGCCGAGCTGGGCGACGACGGTGGGCATGGCGGTCGAGACGAGCGCCAGGTCGAGCCCCGCGAGGCAGGTGGCGACGGAAGCGCCGATAGCGATCGCACGGCGGTCATTCATCCATGCGGGAGGGAGTTCTCACCATAGGCGCCGAGCGGCCCGGCTTGCTTGGCACCTCCCGGGCGACATGGCTGGCTGGCGGCGGCGATCAGGACGAAAGATGGAGTCGATGATTGGCCAGCGCTACTTGACGGTGGCTTCCGTCACATACAGGTAGCCCGAAGCGCTGGCTTTCCAGCTGCTGACGCGGTTAGCCACGCCATACAGGCCAGACAGGCTGGTCAGGTACATGGCGAACGGCTCGTCGTTGAGGGCAGTCATGGCTTGCTGATATGCGCTGGCGCGTTGGGCCTGGTCGAAAGTGCTTTCGCCTTGCTTGAAGAACGTGTCGGCGCTTGGCGAGCAGCTGAAAGACAGGAAGCCGTTGCAAGCGGCGAGCAGGTTCAACGTCCCGGGGTCGGCGAAAGTCGCCCAGCGGACGAAGAACAGGCCGTCCATGTTGTGGGCGAGCCATTTGTCATTGAACGCGCCGCCGTCGAAGACCTGGACGTTGACGCGCACGCCGACCTGGCCCAGCTGCGCCGCGACGGCGTCGATCAGGTCCGTGCGATCGGCGGTGATGACGTCGAGCGTCAGGTCGAAGCCGTTGCCAAAGCCGGCGTCGGTGAGCAGCTGCTTGGCTTTGGCCGTGTCGTACGTGAAGCCCGACAGGCCGCTGTTGTAGCCCAGTGTCAGCGGGCCGAGCGCCTGGTTCATCGGCGCTACGGTGCCGCCGAGGAGGCTTTGGATCAAGCCTTTGCGATCGATTGCGTAATTGAGCGCCTGCCGCACGCGGGCGTCCTTGAGCGGTGAATCGGCCAGTTTGGTATTGAAAAAGATGTACTGGTAGCCCGGCAGATCGGTTCGCTCGACGCGGGGGCTGCCCGCGGGGAGACCTGCCAGGATCCTGGTCTGGTCGGCGGTGAGGGCCACGACCAGGTCGGACTGACCGCTCTGCAGGTCAGCCAGTCTGGTGCCGGCGACGGGGACAGGTCGGAACACGACGGTCTTGACGCGAGGCATGCCTTTGACGCTGCCCGACCAGTAGGTCTCGTTGGCTTCGACGGTGAAGTGATCGTCGTGGACCCAGTCGACGAACTTGAAGGGGCCACTGCCGACGGGTCGCGTGGCCTGGCCGCCCGACTGGGTGTATTTCGGCGGCAGCATAGCCATCTGGTTGCTCAGGCTGTCGAGCAGCTGCGGGTCAGGTTTGGTCAGCAGAAACCGCACGGTATACGGGTCAACGATCTTGACTTCGGCAATCGAGGTGAAGCGAGAGCGGACGCCTGAGTTGAGGGCTTCGTCGAGCATGCGCTGGGCACTGAACTGGACTGCGTCGGCGGTGAAGTCTTCGCCGTTATGGAATTTGATGTTGTGGCGGAGTTTGAACTCCAGCGTGGTCGGGTCGACGGTGGTCCAGGATTCGGCCAGGCCTGGGGCGAGATTGCCTTGCGCGTCGCGTTCGAGGAGGTAGTCGAACAGGTTGTGGTTGATGGACAGGCTGGCGGTCTGGTAGGCGAGATAGGGGTCGAGGCTCTCGACGTCGGCGTCGAGGTCGACGGTCAGCTTCCCGGTCAGGGCGGTCGTCGGCTGCACGGGGGCGGCTGTTGGCTGCACGGGGGCGGCTGTTGGCGGCACCGGGGCGGCAGTCGGGATGGCGGTCGGCGGTGGTGGTGGCGCGGTTGGACTCGGCGCCGCGGCTGGTTGGCAGGCAGTCAGGAGCGCCACCGCGAGGGCGGCGGCGAGGGCAGTCCGGCGCATAGTGCGCCAATCTTAGACGACGGGGCCAGGCGGAGCGGTGGGTGGCGGCGGCTGGTCGTCGTCGTCTTGCCGCTGGCGCAGGTATTTCTCAACGGCTTCGACCAGGGCTTTGCCGCTCGGCAAGCCT